>NZ_AKJL01000172.1 GCF_000282355.1 Pseudomonas sp. GM49 | reverse complement strand
TGGACATCAGCCAGTACGGCGGCCGTGACCGACAGGTTCCGTTGTTGCAACTGATCGATCGGACACAGGCCAGGCGACTGCTGGCGATGGGCGCCGCGCAGGATTTCGGCGTGGACTTTCACAAATTCTCGGCCAAGGGGCGTCCCGCATCCTGGCGCTACCCGTTCACCCTGCAAACCCTGATGCACTGAGTCGCATCAAACCCCGGCCAGAAACAGCACCAGTTTGACGATGCCGAACAGTGTCAATGCAAACACCACCGTGAACAGAATCCCCAGAATCACGAAATGACTCGGCTTGCCATGAATGAAATCACGGGCCCGGTTCTTCCCGCTCTGCACCCCGAACGCCGCCGCCATGACGCTGTGCAGCATTTGCCAGAACGTCGGCGGCTTGTTGTCGGCCGGATCGTCCATAAATCCCTCGCCTGAAAGTTGGTCCCCACAGCATAGCCAATCTGCGGCTTCGTGCCGTGACTGCCCGAAACGGTTTGTTTGGCCTTTTCGAACTTGCGGTAACTATGTACCGCAGGTGTTCAGGCCAGAGGTGGTGTCCTGTCGCTCCATTTACCAGGAGAGACAGTATGAGCATTTCATCCCACACTTCGCCCGCGACGGCGAAGGTGCCATCGCCTATTGAAGGTTCAGTGTTGAAGCCGATGCTGCCCGGGAACAGCAGCATGCACAGTGAATCGCTTGAACGCATGACCCCCGATTGGTTGATCAACGCGACGTCCGCCAGGCGCACCGCGATCAAAGATACCGGGACACGTCTGCCTGATTGGTACGTGCACGCATCCCGCGCGCAACAGCAGGCACTGAGGGCAAGTTTCAATACCAGTTTTATCTCGCAGACCCGGCTGGACCAGGCAATGTCCGCGCTGCATGACGTCGAAACATTCGCCGGGCCGATATTGGCCAAGGCACTCAAGGACAGCTTCTCGATCGACGTCGACGTCAACAAGACCTGGGTGTGCCTGCGACGTCCCCTGGAAGTTGGCATTTTCGAAATCGAAGTCTCGTCTTTCGAGGTGTTGAAGCTTTCTTTGCTCCAGGCGGCATTGCACAACTTCGAGGCCTCGGAGTGTGAGGAAGGGGCCTTCCACCGTGGTTCAGGGTTCGTCGTCGAAACACCGATCCCTGGTACGTTCCAGGATGTTGCGCTGGGCATGACGGTCAGGCAGTTCTTGTCACTGTGCCGAACGCTGGATATCGGAGCGCAGTATCAAACCTTCGTGAACGGATTTTTCCAGCCTGACGACAGGCAGGCGCAAACCAGCCTGCGCGAGCAATTCATCGACAGTCAGAAAACCGCAATGAAGGCGGCAGCCGACCTGGCGTTGTTGAAAAAGGATATCGAACCGCAAGACTACTCGATGATCCTTTCGGTCATTGGCGGGGAAATCCATCCACGGCTGGGCGACAAACAGGTCTGGTTCCGCGACCTTGTGTTGATGAAGCGCCGGATGACCGGCTGTGTGGTGTTCAGCATCAGCGAGCAGTATCGCTACACCAGTGATTTCATCGTCTACATTCCCCATGATCCCGAGCATCCGCTCAAACGCTACACCTCGACGCAGTTGCGTGACGAATTCAAGCGTCAGTTCACGGCTGGCAACTCGCGGTCCGCAAGCGATGGCAGGCCGACTGCGTACCAGCGTTTTTTCAGTCAATTCGTGGCTTACGCCGACCGCCCTTACTACTTCAGCCAGTTCACTCGCAAGGCGGCGGACTCACCGAACGATCCGTTGCACTCCATCTGGGTCAAGGTTGCCCGGTACATTCCGCCGGTTTCCTCCTTCGTGGGTATCAAAGAACTGCCTCCTGAAACCCAGGGCAAGCGCGAACCGGTCGACGATCCTTACCTCGACCCATACGGTGCGACACGTAACGGCGTTGCCGGTATCTGGGCTGCCAACACCGATCTGTGGGCTTATCTCTACGAGCAAAACCGCGCCAAGGTCATCGCCGACGCGCGCAGCCATGCCGTCCCGACCGCTGAAGTCGATGCGAAGGCTCGCGCGGAGAAGCTCAATCATCTGCTGGAAATCGGCCTGCTGGGCTTGAACATGGTGTCAATGTTCGTGCCGGTGCTGGGCGAGATCATGCTGACGGTGATGGCCGGGCAATTGCTGTACGAGTCGTTCGAAGGGGTAATCGAATGGAGTGAGGGTGATCGCGTTGCTGCCAAGTCGCACCTGATCGACGTGGCGGAAAACCTGGCGCTGATCGCGGCGATGGGCGGGGCCGGCAAGGTGCTGGGCAAGATGGCGCCGGTTCCACCCCAGCCTGTGGTCGAAAGCCTGGACGCCATCAAGCGCCCGGATGGAACGACACGGCTGTGGAAACCCGACCTGAAGGCCTATGAGTGCGACATTGAACTGGGGGGTGTCACCGCCCCCAATGCCCTCGGACAGTATCGTGCAAACGGCAAGACGTACATCCGCCAGGCGGGCAAGGTGTATGAGACCACCTTTGATTCATCGCTGAAAAAATGGCGGATCAAGCATCCGACCGATGCCGGGGCCTGGCAGCCGATTCTCGAACATAACGGCCACGGTGCCTGGCGCCATACGCTGGAACGTCCTTTGGAGTGGGATCGCCTGACCCTGTTGCGGCGCATGGGCCATGCGACCGAGGCCCTGACTGACGAACAACTGCTCACCATCGCCGATGCCAGCGGTACCAGTGACAATGCCCTGCGCAAGATGCACCTCGATCATCTGCCTCCGCCTCCCGGGCTGGCTGAGTTGTTGCCGGCGTCCGAGGCTGTCCTGGGGAACACCGAGGCGGGCAAGGGAATGGTGGCGATGCTGCGGCGAGCTTGCCCGGGGCTGAGTGAGTCCGCTGCCAACAGGGTGTTGCTCGATGCCAATGCCGAGGAGCTGGAGCGGTGGCAAACGACGCGGCGGATACCCTTGAATATGCTGGAAGAGGGCCGTTGGTATGCACAGCAAGGGCGCGTCAATCGCGCTTTTGCCGGGCTGCATCAGGAGCATATGGTTTCGACGGACAGCCGGTGGCTCGCACTGCATTCCCTGGAAAAACTGCCGGGCTGGCCCGACAGCGTGCGCCTGGAAGTCCGCGACGGTCACATTGAAGGGCCGCTGATCGATGGCATTGGCAGCCAGACGGCCGACACGCGCAAATATGTGGTCAAGAAAGGACCGGCTTACCAGGCGTTCGATGAGCGCGGTGAGGCGCTCAACGGCATTCCTCTAAATGAAGATAATTTTTACCCGTCGATCATGCACGCCTTGCCCGACGCTGCGCGCCAGGCGCTGGGTGTTCCGCATGTGGCTCAGGGCAGCCAGTTGCGCAGGGCAATCATCGACTATGCCACCGCGCATCGTGCCGAACTGACACAACGCCTGGAAAATCGCACTGGCAAGCATGCGAAGTTCAAGCCTCCGGTTCGGGTAAACGAACGATTGGTGGGCTATTACGCCAGCGGGCGCGGGCAAGGGATCAATCCTTCGCTGGCGGCCCGGGTTCGGGATGTCTATCCGGCGCTGACCGAACAGCAGGCCAACGGATTTGTCCTGGCGCAGCTGCGTGCGGGAAAAACCGATGCGCAGATTTACGGTTTGTTGCAGGCACGCCTGCGGGAATGGCAGACGCTTGAGTCGACGCTCGATCATTGGGTTGGCGAGCCGACATCGAGTTCTGCGTTGGAGCACTTGCTGGGCGGCAAGACCTCGGTCGCGCAGAGCCTCAAGCAAAGCTGGCGCAACTCGCCGCTGGCCGCAGAGCACTCGCGCTTCACGTTGCTGGACCTGACCTGTGATGAAGCGCTTCCTTCGTTGTCGGCGGATTTCTCGCACGTGCGTGATCTGTACGTCCGGGGCCGGTGTATCACGGATGCCAATGCCGATGCGCTGTTGGCGAATTTCCCCAGGCTCAAGAGATTGCGGATCAATGCCACGGGGAGCGCGTTCAGTAACGTCCCGCAGGTGTTGAGTACGATGCCGGAACTCACGGATCTGAGTCTGTATTCAGCCGCTCCCTACGCGGTCGATATGCCGTCGAGGCTGAGCGCAATGACTAGGCTTGAGGAGCTTAACATTTACTGTTCGGGATTCGCGTCGTTCGATCTGGATGTCAGCCAATTGCGCAATCTGCGTCGGCTGGAGGTACTTGCCCCTGCGTTGTTCGAGTGGCCACGCGGGGTTCTTGAGCTGCCGCGCCTTGAGCGATTGAACCTGAAGGGGACAGGAATCAGAACCTTGCCTGACGGCATTTTCAATGGACATGAAAAACTTTGGTCCGGACTGTCGCTGGACTGGTCGAACTTCCTTCGTGAAAACTTCAGGCCCGCCTGGGAGTACGCCAAAAGGCAATCCCCGCACCTTGTTGATCTTGAGGAAATGGTCAGGGATTACAGCAAGGGGGAGTTGAGACGTCTTGGAGAGGGCATAAACGAGAATCACGAAGCCTTGTTCACCCGGTTTGTCGAGCAATGGCAGGACGCCGAGGCCAGGTTCCGGGCCGTCGAGGCCTTGAGTGAGCAATACCATGTGCTTAACCGGAACCTCAACGACTGGTCCCATCGCGCCCGGCCCTTGCAATTGGCGATCAATGAGGTGGAGGGCCGGACAATCGTGGCCCACTCCCTGAGAACCAGTTGGCGTAACGGCGTTTTCAAACGCTACGGCGCTACAGCCGACGCCTCGGTGCTCGATTTGCCGAATCTGGCGCTGAGTGACTTTCCCGAGCTCCCGGCCGGCGCTTTCCCGGAAGTGCAAACGCTGTACTTGAGGGGGAGCAAAGCGCCTGCAGCACAGATTCGCGATTTCATCAGCAGGTTTACTGAGCTGCAAACACTCGACTTGCGTGATTGCGGCTTGACCGAAATCCCTATCGGCCCCAACGATCTCGGTAAATTGACTCAGCTGGATCTTTCCAGTAACGGGATTGTTGTCGACTCAGGGGTTCAGCAAGGTCTCGATGGGTTGCGGATGCTCGAATATCTGGACCTGAGCAACAACCCCCTCAACACCCTGGACGTCAGTGCAATGTCTCACCTCAAGGCTTTGAATCTGCGCTCGACGGAGCTGCAGGAGTGGCCGGCAGGTGCCCAGGATCTGCCCGACATGACCTGGCTGGATTTGCGCGACAGCAAAGTCTCCGAATTGCCGGTGGCGGTGCTGGACAGTGAGGTATTGCTCAAAACCAATCTCGTCGGTGCGCCCTTGACTCCTCAAGCTGTCGCAATGCTGAAAGCGGTCTGGCAGAGAATTGAAGTGGCCAAGGGGCTGCCAGAAGGTGTCCTGGAACTGTTTGCCCTGGAGCCGGTGCCACTTGCCTTCCCGCCGTCCGAGAGTGGCTTTTCGATTGCACGGCATTTGCTAACGCTACCAGAAGTTCCGACGGGAGAAGGGCCCGGGATCCTGACAAGGCGCTTGCAACGGTTGAAACCGACACTGGCCGAGGAGCAAGCCTCGCAAGCGCTGGAACAGATGCGCCAGCGCGGGGCAACCGACGTGCAAATCGGCGAGCGCCTTGCCGGATGGGAGCAGACCCTTGACGCGCTTACACGCCAGTTGAATGGCTGGCTGTTTACCCGCGGAGTGCACGGCGCGGGCTGGATGACGTCGTCCAGCACTCGCAGACTGGGTGCCCTGCGTATCCTGGAGTGCTGGCGGGAGGGGCTGATCGGTGCGCAGGGTGTTGCAGATACCGTGTTGAATCTCAATGGCCTGCAACTGGGCGATTTGCCGGAGCTGCCGGCAACGTTCGAGCATGTCGGCACATTGAACCTGACAAGCGTAAAACTGACCCGGCAAGGTTCCGATGGATTCCTCAATGCCTTTACACAGTTGAAAACCCTTGAGCTCAATGGCAATGGGCTGGAGGCAATTCCCGAGCCGGTCCAGCACATGGATACGCTCGAGCGACTGGAGCTGTCTTCGAACCGGCTGGACGATGCCGAACATGTGTCCGCCTCATTGAGTAATCTGGAGCGTCTGAAGTGGCTTGATCTGGGCTACAACGAACTGGATGCCTTCGATATCGACGTTTTCGAGGAACTGGTGACGCTCGATCTGCGCAATAACAATCTGACGCAATGGCCGGACGGAGTGCTGGATGCCGCCCACCTGAGGGTCCTGAACCTGAGCGGTAACGACATCACATCGGTTCCAGCGCAGGCTCTGGATGGCAATCACAACGTCCTGATGACCGGCATCGATCTGAGCGACAACAACCTGGCGCTTGAGAGTCTTGAGCGCTTGAGGGATTACCGTGACAGCGGGGCACGCGACACCGTGCTGGGGCTCTCGCGCCCTGAACTCGATGAGTTACTTGATGATGCTCACGACGAAGGCGACAGTGACAGCATCGAGCCGGATGAAGAACTCCCTGACGTTGAGCCTGATTCCGCTCAAAAAGCCCCTTGGTTAGCCAATGCGGCCCCGGAGGAACTGGCCGGTAAAAGCGAAATCTGGAATCAGCTAGCGACCGAACCGGACAATGCTGCGTTCTTTCATTTGCTCTCGCGATTGCAGGACACCCGGGAGTTTCGGGTGGCCAATGCCGATTTGACGCGACGGGTCTGGACAGTGATGGAAGCCGCGGCCAGCAATAGCGAACTTCGGGAGGTTCTGTTCGCCAGCTCGACGACCCATGGTACCTGTGTCGACGGTCGAATCCTCACGTTCAGCGGGCTGGAAAGCAAAGTGTTCACCCACAATGCCTTACTCGAAATTCCGCCTGGACGCTTGAGTGTGAAGGGCGAAGCATTGCTGAAACTGTCCAGGCAGTTGTTTCGACTGGACAAGATCGATGATCTGGCGACCAAAGCCGCGGCTCACACCGGTGAGGATGAGGCCGAAGTGCGCCTGGGCTATCGAATTGGCCTGACGGAGGGCTGGGATGACGGCCTGATCCTGCCAGGACAGCCTAAACACATGACGTATGCCTCGGGTGTCACCCGGCAACAACTGGCGCAGGCGCGCGTGGAGATCGTCAATGCAGAGCGCTCCGACGGGTTTTTCGAAGACTTGATCCAGCGTGACTACTGGGTGAGTTATCTCAAGGAGAAATACCCTGAAGACTTTCGGGCACTCGATGAAATGGAGAGTCAGGGAGGGGAAGATAACGGTGTCGATAACGCCGACGATGCCGCATTCATGAATCAGCTTTTCGAGTTGGCGGCGGCGCGCAACGCGAAGATGATCGAGTTGTCCCGCAAGGAGGTCTCGGAGCTGGCAGGTGAAGAACCGCTGCCAGGGACATCGGCCAGGAACAGCTGAATCAGCCGCTGGCTAACTATTGTAGGAGCGAGCTTGCTCGCGATGGTCGTTAACGATGCCGTGTGTTTACTGACTAAACGCAGCGCTCTTGAGTCCATCGTCGGAACGCCGCCCGGAGCAAGCTCGCTCCTACAGTGGGTCTTGCCAACCACAATGTGGTTGGCAAGGCTGCTTAGTTGTCGTAACCCAGGTTCGGCGCCAGCCAGCGCTCGGTCACGCTCAACTCCTGGCCTTTGCGCGAGGTGTAGCTCTGTACCTGGTCCTTGTCGATCTTGCCCACGGCGAAGTATTGCGCCTGCGGGTGAGCGAAGTACCAGCCGCTGACTGCTGCTGCCGGGAACATCGCGTAGTGCTCGGTGAGGAACACGCCGCTGCGGCCTGCGCGCATTTCCTGGGCTTCGGGATCGAGCAGGGCGAACAGTTGGGCTTTCTCGGTGTGATCCGGGCAGGCCGGGTAACCCGGTGCCGGACGGATACCGCTGTACTGCTCCTTGATCAATGCCTCGTTATCCAGCGCTTCATCCTTGGCATAACCCCAGTAGTCTTTACGCACCTGTTGGTGCAGCCACTCGGCGCAGGCCTCGGCCAAGCGGTCGGCCAGGGCCTTGACCATGATCGAGTTGTAGTCGTCGCCAGCATCCTGGTAGGCCTTGGCCACCTCTTCGGCACCAATCCCCGCGGTGGTGATGAAACCACCCACGTAGTCGGTCACTTCACTGTCTTTCGGCGCGACGAAGTCGGCCAGGGAGAAGTTTGGCTTGCCGTCGGTCTTGATGATCTGCTGGCGCAAGTGATGCAGCTTGGCCATTGGCTTGCCGTCATCGCCATAGAGTTCGATGTCGTCGTCATGCACCTGGTTGGCCGGCCAGAAACCGAACACCGCGCGGGCGCTGATCAGCTTCTCGTCGATCAATTTGCGCAGCATTTCCCTTGCATCGTTGTACAGCGAGGTAGCGGCTTCACCGACCACTTCGTCCTGGAGGATGCGCGGGAACTTGCCGGCCAGGTCCCAGGATATGAAGAACGGGGTCCAGTCGATGTACTCGGCCAGAACGTCGAGGTCGATGTTGTCCAGTACCCGCGTCCCGGTGAAAGTCGGTTTGACCGGCGTGTAGGTCGCCCAGTCGAATTGCGGTTTCTTGGCGATGGCTGCGCCATAGCTCAGGCGTTCGGTGCGGGCGCTGCGGTTGGACGTGCGCTCGCGAACCTCGATGTAATCCTGGCGGGTTTTCTCGACGAAACCGGCCTTGAGTTCCTTGGACAGCAACTGCGTCGCCACGCCCACGGCGCGGGAGGCATCGGTGACGTAGATCACCGCATCGTTGCTGTACTTCGGCTCGATCTTCACTGCCGTGTGTGCCTTGGAGGTGGTCGCGCCACCGATCATCAGCGGCAGGTGGAAGTCCTGGCGCTGCATTTCGCGGGCGACGTGGACCATCTCATCCAGCGACGGGGTGATCAGGCCGGACAGGCCGATGATGTCGCACTTCTGTTCCTTGGCCACCTGCAGGATTTTCTCCGCCGGTACCATCACGCCGAGGTCGACGATGTCGTAGCCGTTGCAACCGAGCACGACGCCAACGATGTTCTTGCCGATGTCGTGCACGTCGCCCTTGACCGTGGCCATCAGGATCTTGCCCTTGGCTTGCGGCTTGTCGCCTTTTTCCAGTTCGATGAACGGGATCAGGTGGGCCACGGCCTGTTTCATCACTCGGGCGGATTTCACCACTTGCGGCAGGAACATTTTGCCGGCGCCGAACAGGTCGCCGACGATGTTCATACCGGCCATCAACGGGCCTTCGATCACCTCGATCGGGCGGTTGAAGGACAGGCGCGATTCTTCGGTGTCTTCAACGATGTGCGTAGTGATGCCCTTGACCAGCGCGTGTTCCAGACGTTTGTTGACGTCCCAGTTGCGCCACTCTTCGGTCTCGGCTTCCTTGACGCTGCCGTCGCCCTTGTACTTGTCGGCGATGGCGAGGAGGGCGTCGGTGCCTTCCGGCGTGCGGTTGAGGATCACGTCTTCCACGGCGTCGCGCAGTTCCACCGGGATCTGGTCGTAGATCTCCAGTTGGCCGGCGTTGACGATACCCATGGTCAGCCCGGCACGGATCGCGTACAGCAGGAACACCGAGTGGATCGCCTCACGCACCGGGTTGTTGCCGCGGAACGAGAACGATACGTTGGACACGCCACCGGAGGTCAGCGCATAGGGCAGTTCGTCACGGATGTAGGCACAAGCGTTGATGAAGTCGACGGCGTAGTTGTTGTGCTCTTCGATACCGGTGGCGACGGCGAAGATGTTCGGGTCGAAGATGATGTCTTCCGGCGGGAAGTCCACTTCGTTGACCAGAATGTCGTAGGAGCGTTTGCAGATTTCTTTCTTGCGTGCTTCGGTGTCGGCCTGGCCGGCTTCGTCGAAGGCCATCACCACCACCGCGGCGCCATAGCGCTTGCACAGCTTGGCATGATGAATGAACTGCTCGACGCCTTCTTTCATGCTGATCGAGTTGACGATGCCCTTGCCCTGGATGCATTTCAGGCCGGCTTCGATCACTTCCCACTTGGAGGAGTCGATCATGATCGGTACGCGGGAGATGTCCGGTTCGCCGGCAATCAGATTGAGGAAGGTCACCATGGCCTTCTTCGAATCGAGCATCCCTTCGTCCATGTTGATGTCGATCACCTGGGCGCCGGCCTCGACCTGCTGCAGGGCGACTTCCAGGGCTTCGGTGTAGTTGTCCTCGCGGATCAGCCGGGCGAACTTGGCGGAACCGGTGATGTTGGTCCGCTCGCCGACGTTGACGAACAGCGAACTGCGATCAATGGTGAAGGGTTCCAGGCCCGAGAGGCGGCAAGCCTTGGGGATGTCCGGGATCTCCCGCGGCGCATAACCGGCCACTGCCTTGGCGATGGCTTCGATGTGGCCCGGCGTGGTGCCGCAGCAGCCGCCGACGATGTTGAGGAAGCCGCTTTGAGCGAATTCTTCGATGACCTTGGCGGTTTCCGATGGCAGCTCGTCGTACTCGCCGAACTCGTTTGGCAGGCCGGCGTTCGGGTGCGCGGAAACGTGGGTGCCTGCCTTGTTCGACAGCTCTTCGAGGTACGGGCGCAATTCGCGGGCGCCCAGTGCGCAGTTCAGGCCGACCGAGATCGGCTTGGCGTGGGCCACGGAGTTCCAGAAGGCTTCGGTGGTCTGACCCGACAGGGTGCGGCCCGAGGCGTCAGTGATGGTGCCGGAAATCATGATCGGCAGTTCGATGCCCAGTTCCTCGAACACGCCTTGGACGGCGAAGATCGCGGCCTTGGCGTTCAGGGTGTCGAAAATGGTTTCGATCAGGATCAGGTCGGCGCCGCCTTCGATCAGGCCTTTGGTGGATTCGGTGTAGTTTTCCACCAGTTCATCGAAGGTCACATTGCGATAGCCGGGGTTGTTCACGTCCGGGGACAACGAGCAGGTGCGACTTGTAGGACCGAGCACGCCGGCAACGAAGCGTGGCTTGTCCGGGGTTTCCAGGGTCTTGGCGTCGGCAACCTTGCGCGCCAGGCGTGCGCCTTCTACGTTTAACTCATACGCCAAGCCTTGCATGCCATAGTCAGCCAGGGAGATCTGGGTGGCATTGAAGGTGTTGGTTTCCAGAATGTCGGCGCCGGCGTCGAGGTAGGCTTTCTCGATGCCGCCAATCACGTCCGGGCGAGTCAGTACCAGCAAGTCGTTGTTGCCTTTGACATCGCTCGGCCAGTCAGCGAAGCGTTTGCCACGGTAATCCTGCTCTTCGAGCTTGTAACTCTGGATCATCGTGCCCATACCGCCATCGAGAATCAGGATGCGCTCTTTGAGGGCGTGCTTGAGAGCTTGAAGGCGAACGCTGCGATCGGACATTTGGACTACTCGGTAAGACCATGACGAAGGGCCGGGATGATAGCAAACCTGTGCGCTTTTAGAGCATGACTCGATTTTGCATGAATATCGTTCATGTTGGTAAGGATGACAGACCGGTAGAATCGCGGCGTTTTTTCAGGATTCAGGACCAGGGACATGTCGTATCGCTTCGTCATCGGCACATTGCTGCTGTTTTCAAGCTGGGGCGCAGTGGCGCAAAGTCCGGCGATTTCCTCTGCCATTTCACCTTCTATTTCCTACAGTCGCGACATTCAACCGATCTTCACTGAAAAGTGCGTGGCCTGCCACGCCTGCAACGACGCCGCCTGTCAGCTCAACCTGGGCAGCGGCGAGGGCGCGGCACGGGGCGCAACCAAAGTACCGGTCTACGACGGTGACCGCCGTCAGGCGGTTGCGCCGACCCGACTGTTCTATGACGCCTCCGGCAAACAGGCCTGGCAGCAAAAGGGCTTCTATTCCGTGCTCGATGCCCAGGGCAGCCAGGCCGCATTGATGGCACGGATGCTTGAACTTGGCCACAAAACCCCGTTGCAGCCCAACGCCAGGCTGCCGGAGGACATCGTCCTGGGCCTGAACCGGGAAAACATGTGCTCCACGCCCGCGGAGTTTGACGGCTACGCCGCTTCGCACCCGAAGGAAGGCATGCCGCTGGCGGTGACCGGCCTGACCGAGCAGCAGTACCAGACGCTGCAACGCTGGCTGGCGGCAGGGGCGCCTATCGACCAGCAGGGCCTGGCCCCCAGCGCAACAGAAGCCCGACAAGTGGTCCAGTGGGAAAACCTGCTCAATTCGCCGGGCGCCCGGGAAAGCCTGGTGGGGCGCTGGTTGTACGAGCACTGGTTCCTCGCCCATCTCTACTTCAAGGATGGCGAGCCCGGGCATTTCTTCCAGTGGGTGCGTTCGCGCACGCCGACCGGTCAGCCGATCGACCTGATCAACACCCGTCGCCCCAACGATGATCCGGGCACGCAGTTTTACTATCGCTTGTGGCCGGTGCAGGGCGTGATCGTGCACAAGACCCACATCACCTATCCGCTGAGTACGGCGAAGCTGGCGCGGGTCAAGTCGCTGTTCTACAGCGGCAACTGGCAGGTCAGCGCATTGCCGGGCTATGGGCCGCAGAGCCGGGCCAACCCGTTTGCCACCTTCGAAGCGATTCCGGCCCAGGCGCGCTATCAGTTCATGCTCGATAACGCCGAGTACTTTGTGCGCACGTTTATCCGTGGGCCGGTGTGTCGTGGCCAGATCGCCACGGACGTGATCCGCGATAATTTCTGGGCACTGTTCCAGGCGCCCGAGCACGACCTCTATGTCACCGATCCGAACTATCGCGGGCAGGCCACGCCGTTGCTGGCAATGCCAGGGCAGAACGATGACGTCGGCAGCGTCCTCAGCCTGTGGCACGACTACCGCGACAAGCGTAATGAATACGAAGCCTTGCGCCGGGACAGCTACGCCGACCAGCCTGCGCCGAGCTGGTCGACCCTGTGGGCGGGCAATGACAATGCGTTGCTGAGTATCTTCCGCCATTTCGACAGTGCTTCTGTGACCAAGGGCCTGATCGGCGAAGTGCCGCAGACGATGTGGCTGTTCGACTATCCGCTGCTGGAGCGCACCTACTATCAACTGGCAGTGAACTTCGACGTGTTTGGCAACGTGTCTCACCAGGCCCAGACGCGCCTGTATTTCGACTTGATCCGCAACGGTGCCGAACAGAACTTCCTGCGCCTGATGCCCGCCGATTCCCGGGATGGCTACCTCGACGACTGGTATCAGAACAGTGGCAAATTCAAGATGTGGCTGGACTACGAGTCCATCGACAACGACACGCCGACTGCACTGAAGCTGAACCCGCAGGATCCCAAGCGCGACTTCGCCCAGCAATTGCTGGCCCGTTATGGTGACCTCAATGCCAGGCCCGATCCGATCAATCGTTGCGACGGCGCCTACTGCTCGCGGCCGAACATTGATCCGGACCTGCAAAGTGCCGAGCAGGCGCTGAGCCGCCTGACTTCGCGTCCGGCTGCCGGGTTGAAAGTGATTGATCAACTGCCGGAAGCGACCCTGCTGCGAATCGAAACCAGCAGTGGCAAGCGTGAGGTCTACAGCCTGCTGCGCAACCGTGCCCACAGCAACGTCGCATTCCTGCTCGGCGAATCGCTGCGCTATCAGCCGGGGCTCGACACCCTGACGATTTTCCCGGGTGTGCTCAGCAGCTATCCGAACTTCATGTTCAATATTCCGGCCGGGCAAGTGCCGGCGTTTGTGGATGCAATGGAGAACGCCAAGGATGCCGACAGTTTCGAAAAAATCGTCGAACATTGGGGGATACGCCGCAGTCACCCGCAATTCTGGCCTTATTTCCATGATCTGAGCCGCTACATCCACGAAACCGATCCGGTGGAAGAGGGCGTACTGGACATGAACCGCTACGAGAACCTCTGAACCACCGCAGACCCCCTGTGGGAGCGGGCTTGCTCGCGAAAGCGGAGTGTCAGTCGCATTTGATTCGCCTGACACGACGCCTTCGTCGGAACGCCGCCCGGAGCAAGCCCGCTCCCACAATTCTTTCCCGACAAAAATACTAGGACTTTGTCCGGCGCGTTGATTGGCGTAAACTGCGCCCAAGCCTGCGAGGAGTTTCCATGACCGCTATTACCATCACTGACGCCGCCCACGATTACCTGGCTGATCTGCTCTCCAAGCAGAACACCCCGGGCATCGGCATCCGCGTCTTCATCACCCAGCCTGGCACCCAGTACGCCGAAACCTGCATTGCCTACTGCAAGCCGGGCGAAGAAAAACCCGAAGACACCGCGCTGGGGCTCAAAAGCTTCACTGCGTACATCGACCATTTCAGCGAAGCCTTCCTGGACGATGCAGTTGTCGACTATGCCACCGACCGCATGGGCGGCCAGCTGACCATCAAGGCGCCAAACGCCAAAGTACCGATGGTCAACGCCGACAGCCCGGTCAACGAGCGCATCAATTATTACCTGCAAACCGAGATCAACCCGGGGCTGGCCAGTCACGGCGGCCAGGTCAGCCTGATCGACGTGGTCGAAGACGGCATCGCCGTCCTGCAGTTCGGCGGTGGTTGCCAGGGCTGCGGTCAGGCCGACGTGACGCTGAAGGAAGGCATCGAGCGCACCTTGCTCGAGCGTATTCCAGAGCTCAAGGGCGTTCGTGACGTGACCGACCACACGCAGAAAGAAAACGCCTACTACTAAGGTGTTCGCTGCAAGATGAAAAAACGGCGCCCCGTGAGCGCCGTTTTTTTATGGGGCATTGGAAACCTGTGGCGAGGGGGCTTGCCCCCGTTGGGCTGCGAAGCGGCCCCGGCTTTTAAAACGGGCGCACAGATTTTGCGACGGCTACGCCGCCGAACGGGGGCAAGCCCCCTCGCCACAGGGTTGGTGGTGAATCAGGGCCTGTAGAGATGCGCATGCCCTGCGCGATACAGCGACGACTCGCTGAAGTGATCACTGCCCAGCACCCGACCCACCAGAATCAACGCCGTACGGCGAAAGCCCTTGGCTTCAACCTTCCCGGCAATATCCTCAAGCGTTCCCACCACCCAATCCTGATCCGGCCAGCTCGCGCGGTGAACCACTGCAATCGGGCAATCGACGCCGTAATGCGGCACAAGCTCCTCAACGATCTTCGCCAGGTGATTGACCCCCAAGTGAATCGCCATGGTCGCGCCGTGCTGCGCCAGGCTGGAGAATTCCTCTCCGGGTGGCATGGCGGTTTTATCGGCGTAGCGGGTCAGGATCACACTCTGTGAGATGTCCGGCAGGGTCAGTTCGGCGCCCAAAAGAGCCGCGCAGGCCGCCGTTGCGGTGACGCCGGGCACGATCTCGAACGGAATGCCCAGCTCACGCAGATAGCGAATCTGCTCGCCAATGGCGCCGTACAGGCTCGGATCGCCAGAGTGCACCCGGGCCACATCCTGACCTTTGGCGTGGGCGGTCTTGATCAGGTCGATGATTTGTTCCAGGTGCAGTTCGGCGCTGTTGACCACCTGCCCGGCACAATGACCTTCCAGTACGGCGGCAGGCACCAGAGAGCCGGCATAAATGATCACCGGGCAGCTGCGAATCAGCCGCTGGCCCTTGACGGTAATCAGTTCGGGGTCGCCGGGACCTGCGCCAATGAAGTAGACGGTCATCGTCGGTTCCTGTGGGGAAAAAAGGTGCTGAACAGGGCTTCAGATGAAGAATGTTCATGATCAATGGCGGGGATTATCGGGGTTTTTATGCCGCGCCGGCCAATGCCAGGGTTGCCTGGGCATATTTTTGTCGTGGAATCAGCAGTTTTGCCGGGCCCTGGGCCAGTTGTTCAGCCAAGGCCAGTGCGGCGCTTTCCGCCACGCCATAGCAACCGGTGCGTTCAAACGCTATTTGCGATTGATGACTGAGTTGCGGCTCATAGACGGCCAGTTGTTCGCTGCTGAAATACTTCAATTCAAGGCCAAGCTGCTGAGCCAGTTCGATCAGCGCAGGTTCGTCGCGCTTCAAATCGATGCTGGCCAGCGCCTTGATTTCATGACGAGCAATCTGGTGCGCCTCCAACGCCTGATCGAGCAGCGCCAGCAACGTGCTCACGGGGCAGCCCCGCTGGCAGCCCAGGCCGACCACCAGGGTCGGCGCTGTGCTGGCATCCGTCATGCGTGGTATTGACCATCGCTTTTGCGGCGGAACAACCAGGCGCTGATCAGGCCCAAGGCCAGCCAGAACGCCACGTTGGTCAGCTGCGAAGCGATTTTGAACTGGGCTTCCAGTGCTTGCGGAGCGAGCATCGAGTGCACTTCCGGTTGCGGTGCGCCAATCACATGGGGAACGGCGATGATCGCCGCACCGAGGACTTTCATCAGCCAGTGACGGCTGAACACGATCAGAGAGATACCTGCAGCGGTGGAGGCGGCGGTGCCGATCCACCAAAGTTGCCGTTGTGCCAGGTCGGCTGCGGCAGTGCCGGGCAATTCAGGTGGCAGGCCGAGCGTCGGCGCGAGCACGAAGGTCGCATAACCGGCCAGGCCCCAGAGCAGACCCTGAGAGGTTTTGGTCGGTGCACGCAAGGTGTACAGGCCGGCCAGCATCAGAGCGAAACCGACGGCCACCACCAGATTGCCACCAGTGGTCGACAGCACGCGCTGCCAGCCGTCTTCCGGCTCCCAGGCTTGCGCATCGTGGGTGTGGGCAGCCATGGTGCCATCGGCGTGCTGGTGAACTTCAACAGCGGCCGGTTCGGCTTTTTCGTAAGTCTCGGCCTGCAAAATCAACGGAGCGACCCAGAAACTTTGCAGCAGGGTCAGCAACAGGGCGGCCAGCAGCCCGGTGAAACCTGCGGTTTGCGCAATACGCTTGATCATGTCGGCAGCTCTCAATGGCACGGGAACGCGGAGCTGTGACGGGTATCGTGGGCGGCATTGTGCACCGCTTCGATGTGCGAGAAACCGGCGAAATACACAAGGCAAGCGCCCAGGATCGACGCGCAGACGGCGGCGGTCAGACGTTGGGCCAGGGTAGAAGTGGTGCTGGTGGTGATGTGGCCGGTGCTGCTGATGATCGACATGGCGTTTCCCTCTGGTCTGTCAGTGGGGGAATAAGAGCGCATGCAAAAACCTGCACGACCAGGCGCGCAGCGTTTCGAACAGCGCCCGCCCACCGCGGGTTTGTTGGTTCAGTGATCGTACTGGTCACTTTGTGTTGCGGGCCGGTCTCCGGGCTCACGAGGGGCAAAGGCTTGGGCCTGATCCTGCAAGCATCACCTTCCCATGCCGTAGTGGCACAGTGGATCTGATGCTTCACTCGCTTACCGTTGCGGGGGCAGCACCGGACTGACATGGCTTAAGAGTAAAGCACATGATTCACCGGTTTCCCGTTTCACCCTGTGAAGGGCACCCGTAACAAGGTGTGTAGGAGAGCATGGGCGGGGGTTGGGCGTCAATTGGCAAGGGTTCTCAATTCGGAACGGGGTCGACCCAATCGCGAGCAAGCTCGCTCCCACATTTGACCGCATGCTCCTGACAGAACTCGATCCTCTGTGGGAGCGAGCTTGCTCGCGATAGCGTCATTTCAGGCTCTAGAGAACTCAGCATGAACATTGACCCGCCCCAATACCATGCGTAGCCTTGCGCTCTCGAGGTTCTTCGGCGTTTGCCGAAGCTAAGAAGGGAACGCGGTCGATGCCGCGGCTGCCCCCGCAACTGTGAACGGTGATGTTCGCTGCCACGCCACTGCAGGCTCTATCCATAGGGCCGGCGGGAAGGCGCAGCGAATGCCAGGCTCAAGGCCGGCACACCGTCAGCCAGGAGACCTGCCTCGAAACAGATTCTCAATTTCAACCGGGCGGGGTGATCCGGTGGCGAACTCTTCAGGCACACGCGTCCGCGTTGCCGGTCGTCGTCCCGTATGCCCGCCAGCTTAGCCAAAGGGCATCCGATGAAAACACTGGCCAAACTCCCCGTCACCATCGTCACAGGCTTTCTCGGCTCGGGTAAAACCACGCTGCTGCGGCACATGCTCGACAACGCCCAGGGTCGCCGCATCGCGGTGATCGTCAACGAATTCGGCGAGCTGGGCATCGACGGCGAAATCCTCAAGCAGTGCTCCATCGGCTGCACCGAAGAAGAAGCCAACGGCCGTGTCTACGAGCTGGCCAACGGCTGCCTGTGCTGCACCGTCCAGGAAGAGTTCTTCCCGGTGATGCGCGAACTGGTGGCCCGTCGCGGCGATCTCGATCACATCCTGATCGAAACTTCGGGCCTGGCCCTGCCAAAGCCGCTGGTGCAAGCCTTCCAGTGGCCGGAAATCCGCAGCGCCTGCACGGTGGATGCGGTGATCACCGTGGTCGACAGCCCGGCCGTCGCCGCCGGCACGTTCGCCGCATTCCCCGATCAGGTTGACGCTCAGCGCAAACTCGACCCGAACCTGGACCACGAGTCGCCATTGCACGAACTGTTCGCCGACCAATTGGCCAGCGCCGACCTGGTGATTCTCAACAAATCCGACCTGATCAACCCGGCCGACCTGGCCCGCGTGCGCCTGGAAGTCGCCGAAGAATTGCCGCCAGCGGTCAAAATCATCGAGGCCAGCAGCGGTCGCCTGCCGCTGGACGTGCTGATCGGCCTGGGTGCCGGCTCCGAAGAACACATCGACAGCCGTCACAGCCACCACGACCATCATCACGATGGCGACGACGATCATGATGACCATGATCACGACGCCTTCGATTCGATCTCCATCGAACTGCCCCAGGCCGACGAAAGTCTGCTGATGGACGCGCTGACCCAACTGGTGGTCCAGCACGGCATCTTGCGGGTCAAGGGTTTTGCGGCGATCCCGAACAAACCGATGCGCTTGCTGATCCAGGGCGTGGGCACGCGGTTCGACAAGCACTTCGACCGCCAGTGGGGTGCCGAAGAAGCGCGCATCACCCGCCTGGTGCTGATTGGCCAGGAACTGGACGCCACTGTTCTCGAAGCGCAACTACGCGCCGCGCTCAGCGTGTAAGCCATGCATCTGCTCAGGACCCAGCCCGGCGGTTTCGTGTCGGATGACAACATCGCCGACCTTGGACAAACCCCTGCCGAACTGGTGGTCCTGTGCAGCGGCGATTCCAGCCTGGCGCTGCTCGCCGAAGCGGCGCAGCAGTTGCCCGATGATTATCCGAGCGTGCGCCTGGCCAACCCGATGCAGGTGCAGAACCATGCCTCGGTCGACTTGTACGTCGATGAGGTTCTGCGTCACGCCAAGGTGATCCTGATTTCGCTGCACGGCGGCATCGCCTATTGGCGTTACGGTATCGAGCGTCTGGTCGAACTGTCGCAGCGCGGCGTGCAGGTGATTCTGGTGCCGGGCGATGATCGCCCGGATCCGGAGCTCAGCGACCTGAGCACGGTCGGCGCCGAGGATCGCGATCGGCTCTGGCAGTTTCTGCGCCAGGGCGGCATGGGGAATGCGCTGAATTTCTTCCACTGCCTGGCCAATCGCTGGCTGGCGCGCGATTACAGCTGGAGCGAGCCGCAAACCCTGCCACGCACGGCGATTTACCATCCGCACAAACATTCTGCCGCATTGAGCGACTGGGAAGCCGACTGGCAAGTGGGTCAACCGGTGGCGGCGGTGCTGTTTTACCGCTCGCATTTACAGGCGGCGAACACCGCTTTCATTGATGTTTTTTGCCAGCGTTTGCAGGCGGCGGGGTTGAATCCGTTGCCGATTGCGCTGGCGAGCCTGAAAGAACCTGGCTGCCTTGGCGTGGTCGAGGACTGGCTCGACGAGGCCGGCGTCTCGGTGATTCTGAATACCACGGGTTTCGCCCAGTCCAGCCCCGAAGCACCGCACCTGCGGCCGTTCCGTCGCAATATTCCGGTGATCCAGGCGATTTGTGCCCAGGACAATGAACCCGGTTGGCGCGCCAGTGAACAGGGGCTTGGCCCTCGCGACCTGGCGATGCACATTGCCTTGCCGGAACTGGACGGGCGGATCATCAGCCGCCCGATCAGTTTCAAGGATATGGCGTGGCGCAGTGAGCGCAGTCAGTCGGATGTGGTGTGCTACCGGCCGCAACCGGAACGCATGGACTTCGTCGCTGAACTGGCGCGGCGTTGGGTCGATCTGGCGCGGTTGCCCAATGCTGAAAAACGCATCGCGTTGATTCTCGCCAATTACCCGACCCGCGACGGCCGCATCGGCAATGGCGTCGGGCTCGATACCCCGGCCGCCGCGCTGAATATCCTGCGGGCGCTGCATGCCGAAGGTTATCCGTTGCCGGCGGAGTTGCCGGACAGCGGCACCGCGCTGATCCAGCAGTTGCTGGGCGGCGTCAGCAACGATCTCGATACCCTCGACCTGCGTCCGTGCCAGCAAAGCCTGGCGATGGATGATTATCTGGCGATGTTCCACGCACTGCCCGAAACCAACCGCGCGGCAGTGCTCGAACGTTGGGGCGCGCCAGAAAACGACCCGATGTGTCGCAGCGGACGGATGATGATCGCCGGCCTGCGCTTTGGCCTGACCTTCGTTGGCATTCAGCCGGCGCGGGGTTATCAGGTCGACCCGAGCGCGGTGTATCACGACCCGGACCTGGTACCGCCACACGGCTACCTGGCGTTTTACTTCTGGCTGCGCAACACCTACGGCGCCCATGGCGTGATCCACGTCGGCAAGCACGGCAACCTCGAATGGCTGCCGGGCAAGGGTGTGGGGCTGTCGGAGAACTGCTGGCCGGATGTGCTGCTCGGGCCGTTGCCGAACATCTATCCGTTCATCGTCAACGACCCGGGCGAGGGGGCCCAAGCCAAGCGGCGCACCCAGGCAGTGATCATCGATCACCTGATGCCACCGCTGACCCGCGCCGAAACCTACGGCCCGCTGCGCAATCTCGAACTGTTGGCCGACGAGTATTACGAAGCGCAGTTGCTCGATCCGCGCCGCGCCCGTGAGTTGCAGCGCGACATCCTGCAACTGGTGCGTGACACGCACATCGACCGTGAACTGCAACTGGACGAACAACTCGACAGTGATGCCGACGCAGCGATCTGGTTACCGCGACTCGACACTTACCTGTGCGACTTGAAGGAGTCGCAGATCCGCGATGGTTTGCATGTATTCGGCGAATCGCCCACCGGTCGCTTGCGCATCGACACCTTGCTGGCACTGCTGCGCATACCAAGGGGTGATGGCCGGGGCGCGCAATCGAGTCTGTTGCGGGCACTGGCCAAGGCTTTCGAGCTGGGGTTCGATCCGCTCGATTGCGCCTTGGCCGAGCCGTGGAGCGGGCCTCGACCGAATGCCTTGTTGTCGATCAGCACTGAACTGTGGCGCACCACCGGCGATACCCGCGAACGCCTCGAGCTGTTCGCCACACAACTGATCTCGCAGGCATTAGCTGACCCCTGTGGGAGCGAGCCTGCTCGCGATGGTGTGTCAGCCACATTGATGACAACTGACACTCCATCGCGAGCAAGCTCGCTCCTACAGGAGGCGGACTGGATTGAGGTACAGGCCATTATCGATGGCTTGTGCGAGGTCATCGCCCCGCGTCTGGACGCCTGCGGTCCGGCGGAAATGCGCGGATTGCTCGATGCCCTGAGCGGTCGTTTCGTCCCGGCCGGCCCCAGCGGTGCGCCGAGTCGTGGGCGCCTGGACGTGCTGCCCACCGGGCGCAACTTTTATTCGGTGGACGTGCGCAACCTGCCGACCACCACGGCGTGGCGCATCGGTTTCCAGTCGGCCAACCTGATTCTGGAGCGGCACCTGCAGGACCACGGCGACCATTTGCGCCAGCTCGGTCTGTCGGTGTGGGGCACCGCGACCATGCGCACCGGCGGCGATGACATCGCCCAGGCCATGGCGTTGATGGGCGTGCGTCCGGTTTGGGCGACCGGCAGCCAGCGGGTCGATGATTTCGAGATTCTGCCGTTGAGTTTGCTCGACCGCCCGAGAGTCGACGTGACTTTGCGCGTGTCCGGATTCTTTCGCGATGCCTTTGCCAATTTGATCCGTTTGTTCGACGCCGCAGTACAAGCGGTGGCCGACCTCGATGAGCCGGACAACCTCAATCCATTGGCGGCCAAGGTGCGCGCCGAGCGTGCAGCCTTGTTGCAGGCGGGGCTTGATGAAGACGCAGCGCGACGCCAGGCGGGCTGGCGGATTTTCGGTGCCAAACCCGGTGCCTACGGCGCGGGTGTGCAGGGCGCCATCGACGGTCGCCTGTGGCAGAGCCGCGAGGATTTGGCCGCCGTTTATTTGAACTGGGGCGGCTACGCTTATGGTGGTTCTGACGAAGGCACCGCGGCCCGTGAGCAGTTCTCCCAGCGTTTGAGTCAGGTGCAAGCGGTGCTGCAAAACCAGGATAACCGCGAGCACGATTTGCTCGATTCCAACGATTACTACCAGTTCCAGGGCGGCATGCTCGCGGCGGTGGAAAGCCTGAAAGGTGAGGCGGCAGCCAGTTATCATGGCGACCACAGTCAGCCGGACCTGCCGAAGATTCGCACCCTGAAGGAAGAGCTGAACCGGGTGATCCGCTCCCGGGCGGCCAATCCGAAGTGGCTCGAAGGCGTTAAACGTCACGGCTACAAAGGCGCGTTTGAAATGGCCGCGACAGTCGATAACCTGTTCGCCTTCGACGCCACCACGCAGTTGATCGACGATCACCAGTACGCGTTGTTGGCCGACGCCTATTTGCTCGACCCGGACACCCGGGATTTTGTCCGTGAACACAATCCCCATGCCTTGCGCGACATGACTGAACGCATGCTCGAGGCGCAACAACGCGGGATGTGGAAGGAACCCGGCGCCTACCGCGAGGCACTGGAGAATTTGTTGCTGGATATAGAAGAAGACAGCTAGTCACCGCAAACCCTGTGGGAGCGGGCTTGCCCGCGAAGGCGTCAACACAGTCGACATCGATTTCGACTTTCAGTCCGCCATCGCGAGCAAGCTCGCTCCTACAGGGATTGGGGCGCCTGTGAGATCACCGACCATGACCGAGATAGAACAATGACCGACACCCCGCATTTCCCGCTCTCCGCCGTGGTCGGCGCCGACGATTTGAAGCTGGCTCTGTACCTGACAGCCATCGACCCGAAAATCGGCGGTGTACTGATCGAAGGCCCGCGGGGCATGGCCAAGTCGACCCTGGCCCGTGGGCTGGCAGACCTGCTGGCCAGCGGTCAGTTCGTCACTTTGCCGCTGGGCGCCACCGAAGAACGCCTGGTCGGCACCCTCGATCTCGACGCGGCGCTGGGCGAAGGTCGTGCTCAGTTTTCCCCCGGCGTACTGGCCAAGGCTGACGGTGGCGTGCTCTACGTCGACGAGGTCAATCTGTTGCCCGATCACCTCGTTGACCTGCTGCTCGATGTGGCCGCCAGCGGCACCAATCTGGTCGAGCGCGACGGTATTTCCCATCGGCACTCGGCGAAGTTCGTGCTGATTGGCACCATGAACCCGGAAGAGGGTGAGCTGCGTCCGCAATTGCTCGACCGTTTCGGCTTGAATGTCGCCCTCGGTGGCCACACCGCGCCTGTCGAACGAGGCCAGATCATCCGCCGTCGCCTGGATTTCGACAGCGACCCGCAAGGTTTCTGCGCCGAATGGGAATCCGCGCAGGCGTCTTTGCGTGAACGTTGCCAGAACGCACGCAACGCATTGCCGAACATTCCCCTCGACGACCAGGCGCTGGCACGCATCACAGAGCGCTGCTTTGCCGCCGGCGTCGATGGTTTGCGCGCCGACCTGGTCTGGCTGCGTGCCGCCCGGGCGCACGCCGCCTGGCGCGGGGCGAACGCCATCGCCGAGGACGATATCGACGCAGTCGCCGAGTTCGCCTTGCGTCATCGCCGTCGCGAGCATTCGCCGCCGGCACCTGCGCAATCCCAAACTGCGCAACAAACCGCGCCGCAGAACGACAATCCGGGTGAAGGGCAGGGCCAGTGGGGTGAATTACCTGCCCAGGCGCTGGCGGTCGGCGCACGACGTGAAGTGCCGAGCTGGCCAAAAAAGCCCTAGGCATTCGCCCTCGCTGCGACGCGGGGGCGAATGCCAGACCCCGTGCCGGGCGGCTGGACCACGGCAAACAGGGCAAGCGTCACGCCGCACGCAATGGCTCGATCAACTGGCCCGGTACATTGCTCAATGGCCGGCCGCGTCAGCGCGACGATCTGTTGTTTCACCTACGCACGCGTTCGCCCCATGAGCTGTGGCTGGTGATCGTTGATGCCTCGGCGTCGACCCGCCGTCATCAGGCATTGAGCGATGCCAAGGGCCTGCTGGCGCAATTGTTCGACGATGCCTATCGCCAGCGTGCGCGACTGGCCTTGCTCACGGCCAGCGGTTCTGTACCCAAGTGGCAGGTGCAGGGGTTGAAGGCTTCAACCGGGTTGCGCCGTTGGCTCGATGGCCTTGGCGCCGGTGGCGGCACGCCGCTGCTGGCGGCTTTGAGCGAAGCGGGGCAATGGCTTGCAGCACGGCAAAAGCATTTTCCGGCAGAGCAGCAGCGGTTGTTGTTGGTGACCGATGGTCGGCTGAAGGACTGGCCGCTGCTGCCGACGCTGGAGTGCCCGGGGGTGCTGATCGACATCGAGCGCGGGCCGATTCGGCTTGGGCGTAGCAAGGTGCTGGCGTCGCAGTTGCAGGCCGAGTATCGGCACATTGACGAGCTGATTCCGGGCTGAGATTTGTTTTGCCTGTACTGGCCCCATCGCGGGCAAGCCCGCTCCCACAGGTCATGCGCAGATTTTGAAATGACGCTAATCCTGTGGGAGCGGGCTTGCCCGCGATAGCGGTGGGTCAGTCAACATCAATTTCGGATTACTTACCCATCGCCTGCCGGTACTGACGGGTACGCTTGCCAATGTACAACCGGTCGACAATCAACGCCCATAGTGCTGAGACCTCAGGTCGGGTTTTGCGCCCACGGCTCAAGCGATGCAGCTGGAACTTCACCACCGCCATGCTCGCCAGCGCCGCCAGAGGCTTTT
>NZ_AKJL01000171.1 GCF_000282355.1 Pseudomonas sp. GM49 | reverse complement strand
TTGCCGGCCGGCGTTGGCGTTACACCGCGCCGGCCTCTTTCGAGAAACCCGATCCCCAGTGAGGCTTCCATGGCACGAATGCGCGCACTGGCTGCCGCCAGGGACAGATGACTGCGTGCGGCGCCGGCGGTGATGTTGCCGGTGTCGAGGATGTTCAGGTACAGGCGCAGGTCGGTCAGGTCGAAGTGCATTACAGCAACCTCTGGATTTGTGTTGTCTGGATGGGCGCCTTCGCGGGCAAGCCCGCTCCCACAGGTGACGCGATTCACTGTGGGAGCGAGCTTGCTCGCGATGGGGACGGCACATTCAACATTGGCAGTGATTGATCCACCGCTATCGCGAGCAAGCTCGCTGCCACAGGGGTTGCATGTACTCAAAGATATTTACCGGGAGATCACGTCGGGTGATCCCCCGGTTTTTTATATCAGGCAAACACGAAATATTTGCGCACGGTTTCCACCACTTCCCACGTCCCTTTCATCCCGGGCTCGATGACGAAAATATCGCCGGCGCGCAGGTGGATCGGCGCCATGCCTTCCGGCGTGATGATGCAGTAGCCTTCCTGGAAGTGGCAGTATTCCCACTTCACGTATTCCACGTACTACTTGCCCGGCGTGCAGATCCAGGTGCCCATGATCTTGCTGCCGTCTTCACTGGTGTAGGCGTTGAGGTTGACGGTGTGCGGGTCGCCTTCGAGTTTTTCCCATTTGCAGGCGTCGAGCACAGGCAGCGGGTGGGTGTCGCGGAGAACGGTAATCGGTGCGGTCATGATGACTCCGGGCAGTGGGCTCAAGAACTGAAGTCGCACCCTATAGCGCCCGTCCATTGTTCAGTTGTCTGTAGTCGACACTGAGCTGTCCAGAAACGCACGGCCCTCAAAGGCTGGTCAGTGGGCAGTCGAGCCTGGATTGTTCGAGGTTGTTCTCGAACTCGACCAATTGCGAGTGCTGTTGCGACAGCGCCGCTATCCGTTCGCCGATTTCCTGTTTTTTGCTGGCGATGACCTGATGTGCCCGCTCCCATGGCAACTGCGGGCCCTGATGTCCAGCGAAGACTGACTGCAACTCCTTGAGTTTGAAACCCAGCTGCTGGGCACACTTGATGAACATCAGCAGGTCGACACTGTTCTGGTCATAGATGCGGTACTTGCCCTGACGGCGAGCGGCAGGCAGCAGGCCAATCGATTCGTAGTGACGGATGCTTTTGACAGTGGTTCCGGAACGTTGCGCGGCTTGGCCGATGTACATGGGAAGCTCCTTTTCTCCAAGGGTAACGCTCGGTGCATTATCGACAGACTCAACCACTGGCGATAGCTTCGGCTTGCCGTAGCCAAGCCGCATGCCGGTCCGCGCTGGCGCCGAGAATTGGCCCGAACGTGAGGGTTCGGGTTGGCTTGATACCACAGAATTCCAGCGTGGTTTTACGGACCTGATGCAAACCGGGCATGCGGTAGATCCAGCGGAAGTACCAGGGCGGTGTGTCCATGGTCACCAGCAGGTGGGCGGTTCGGCCGCGCAGGAGTTTGTCGGGGAAGGCTTTGCCCTGGCGATACTTGAAGGCAAAACCGGGCAAGAACACCCGGTCGAAAAAGCCCTTGAGCAAGGCCGGTACGCCACCCCACCAGATCGGATAAACCAGCGTCAGTTGTTCGGCCCACAGGATATCGGCCTGAGCGTTACCCAAGTCGGCTTCCAGCGGCTGGACCTGCTGATAGCCTTCGCGCAACACCGGGTCAAAATCCATGCTGCCCAGAAACAACTGCCGCACCTCATGCCCGGCGCGCATTGCCGACTGTGTGTAACGCTCGGCAAGGGCGGCGCAGAAGCTGTTGCTGGACGGATGCCCGAGGATCACCAGTATTCGTTTGCCCATCATCGCTGTCCTTGAAGATGAAACTTCAAGGATAAAGTCTGCCCCTCAGGGGAGAGTCAAGGCGTGCAGCAGGGCCTTGGCATAGCCGGGTAATGCGGCAAAGTCCCGGGCACAGAGCAACAGTTTGCGTTGGCCCCAGGGTTCTTGCAGGGCGAGGCTTTTGAAAGACAGTCCACCGGACCCGCGTTCGACGGCGGCCAGCGGTACGATTGCCAGTCCCGCCCCGCGGGCGACCATGCGCATCACGCCATCGAAACCGTCGGCGCGGATGCGAACCTGCATGCGCAGGCCGGTGTGAAGTGCCTGTTCTTCCAAGTACACCGCCAACGCGCTGTTGGCATTCAGGCCGACATAGTCGTGATGCAGCGTGTCGGTGAAGCTCACTGAAGTCGCCTGTGCCAAGGAGTGTTCACGGGGCATGATCAGCACCAGCGGATCGTCGCGGAACGGTCGGGTCTGCAAGTCATCGGTGTCCACCGCGTCGGAAACGATGCCGAGGTCCGCTGCACCCTGGCGCAAGGCGTGGGTGATGCGGGCGCTGGGCAATTCCTGCAGGTCGATGTTGAGGTTGGGATGGCTGTGCAGGAAGTCCGCGAGCAGCTCTGGCAGGTACTCGGTGATCGCCGTGGTATTGCACAGCAGGCGCACCTGACCTTTGACGCCCTTGGCGTATTCGGCCAGGTCCTGTTGCAGGCGTTCGGCTTGTTGCAGCAGCACCCGGGCGTGTCGGGCCAGGGCATTGCCGGCCGGCGTTGGCGTTACACCGCGCCGGCCTCTTT
>NZ_AKJL01000170.1 GCF_000282355.1 Pseudomonas sp. GM49 | reverse complement strand
CCGACGCTGGCGCATCGGCTACAGCAGCGCGAGCCTTGCGAGCGTCCGCTCAGCCGTCGCCGATGGACTCGGCGTCAGCGTGCTCCCCTCGCGACTTGCACTGCCCGGCCACCGACGGTTGGGCGTGGCCGAGTCCTTCGCCGAGCTGGCGGCACTGGAAATCGCGCTGCACCTGCGGCCCGACGCACCACGCCGCGTGATCGATCTGGCCGAACAGCTGACAAAGCTATGCGCCCAGGTGACCGGTCACGTCAGCTGACGAGCCCAAAAAAGTCGATGCGTGATCAGGGGATTGGAGAACGGCTAATGCAGATGGCCGAAGAAGTCGCGCAGACGTGCTTCGAA
Organism: Pseudomonas sp. GM49; assembly: GCF_000282355.1. Lineage (GTDB taxonomy): Bacteria > Pseudomonadota > Gammaproteobacteria > Pseudomonadales > Pseudomonadaceae > Aquipseudomonas. The sequence continues at coordinate 13,987 of NZ_AKJL01000170.1, read as the reverse complement.
GTTCGCTGCCAGCCCCGAATCGCCACTTATGCGGATTTATCTGGAATCAGTGAACTGAAGCCGCTGCCAGCGAGGCTGCGGCTGTTCAAATGTTGAGGTGAGCGCCTGACCGGAGGGAGTTTCCCAGCCGGCCGACGATAGTGAAATATCAATTACCCGCAGTGGTCATGGAGACAGGCATCTATCGCTTCCCCTTGATGCTGACTACGGAAAGATAAGCGCCCCAAAGAACACCGCATACGGCAAGTATCAGCTCCGGATTGAAAATATTCTGATCGACCGGCGCCACCACGATTTCGCTATAAAGGCACAAGGCACCCGCGATCAACGCCATAAAGTAACCGGTCCGGGTTCTAGTCCGGCGCAGCAAAAGAACCTTTTTCAGACCCTCTTCTTTCCATTCTTGAAGGGGCATGCTTTGGATCTCTTCCAGCAGCACCACACCCCACAGCAACGCACACAACCAATAACCTATCATCATGATGTCCTCCAGTTAGAACATTGACTCAATATGAATGCAGCGCGCACTACGCGCTCAACTTGCGAATATCTATTCCAGAGTCTTCTCTGACTCGTGCAATTTGCCCTGATACATAGCCTGAAGCAGGTGAGAAGGTTCGAGCGGCTGGTAACAGGGACTTGGCTAAACGCTCCAGCATGCGGCACATGGCGGCAAGTTCATGGATCTTGTCGTAGGAGGCGTAGGCTCCCGCTTTTGTAAAGTACTTCCAATGTCTCGGACCAGCGCGATTGCTGACCACGATGACTTTTGTCAGCGGATACTCAGCTGCAACCACACGCAATACTTCCATGCCATTACCGTCGCCGAGGTTGACGTCCAGCAAGACGATATCGGGTGGTTCACGCCGGATGGCGGCGATGGCGGTCGATGAGCGGTGGAATGCCCCGGCAAGTGACAGGCCCGCGATCCGCGGTGACAGCGTGCGCCACAGTGCTCGCACGACGTTCGAGTCCTCAATGACAAACAGGCGCAAAGGGCCTGAGTCTCTGGTTGGTATCAGTGCAGTCAATGGTTCTGTGTTGGTGACCTGCATGACTTGACCTCTCTTTTTTGACATCGCAGTGCAAGACGCTGACGAAGACAACTTCATTCAGCGGACGAACTCTTGCAGAGAGGTCAGTATGCTTAAGTGGAACCGCCCCCACTATCGACGTTAGCAGGACTTCTTTGTGGCGATATCGGCCAAGAGCTTGTAGTGGTTCCACTACAAGCAGGCTGAAACGGGCGACGCTTCGGCGAAGCCGGGCATGTGCTGCGCATCATTCCTGCACAGTCTGTTAAACCGCACCTTAAGTTCAACCAGAACGATTCAATAGTGAAGGATGCCGAAAACGATTGAGTGCCTCGCCAGTGTCGAATGGCAGGGAACTCTAAGTTAACAGGCCGTTTTCGAGTGCATAGCGGGCCAGTTTCGCGTTGCTGTCCATTCCTGTTTTTTCCAGGATGCGTGCCCGGTAGGTCGTGACGGTACTCGGGCTCAAGTGCAGTATCTGAGCGATGCGGACAATCCTCTCGCCTGCAGCCAGGAGCTTCAGTACTTCAAGTTCCCGGTCGGATAGCGCTTCGTGGGGTGCCGCGTCGCCTCTGCCGATAGAGTTGACCAGTTTTTCTGCCAGTTCAGGACTGACGTGCTTGCCGCCTGAGGCCACCTTGCGAACAGCCGCAACCAGGGTGGCTGCGGAAATATCCTTGGTGAGGTATCCCGCTGCGCCCTGCTTGATTGCGCGTAATGCATAGGCCTCGACCGAATGCATGCTCAACATCAGAATGGCGAGCTTGGGTTTCTCTGCACGCATGAGCTTGAGGAGTTGCAGGCCGGTCTTGTCGGGCAGCTGAATATCTACCAGCGCCACGTCGAAATCCTGCTCCCGGACCCGAAGCATTGCTTCTTGTGCCGTCTCTGCTTCACCCGTTACGTCGATCTCGCTGGCAGTCTCCAGCATGCGTCGCACGCCGTTACGCACGATGCTGTGATCATCCACCAGCAAGACTCTGATTCTGTGGTCAGTCATCTGTATTTTCCATCCGCACCCGCAAGACCCTGGCCGTATCGTGTCCCGATGTACAGATGATGTTGAACCCGCCGGCACAGTGGCGCTCATGCATTCCCACCCTAACCCTGCGGCCAGTGGCCGGCAAGCCATGGAATCTGCCGCAGAGTTTTACGTTAGCAGGCAGGCAGCGCACTTGCACTTTTGCTTCAGGCGTTAGCGGCGCCTAAGCTCTCAGGTGTGTCTGCACGCCCATGGGTAATGCCTTGCGCGTGACATCTATTTTGACTGGACAGAGACATGGCCACAGTGACGACACCAATCGAAGTTCTCGACATGAAGACGTTGCTGGCAGCGCTGAAGTCGTTGCGCAAAGGTGACTTCACCAAGCGTATGCCGGAAGACTGGACCGGCATGCCGGGCAAGATCGCCGACACGCTCAACGAGATCATCGACATGGCAGCCGACACCACCACCGAATTCGAACGCGTGGCGCGACTGATCGGCAAGCAGGGCAAGGTCGATGAGCGTATCGAATTGCCGATGATGAAAGGCTCATGGCAAAAGATCGTCAACTCGAGCAATGCGCTCACCAGCGACCTCATCAGCCCGATGAACGAGATCATTCGCGTTGTCGGTTCGGTTGCCGAGGGTAATCTGAGCCAGCAAGTCCCGCCGGTACTCGACGGCCTGAAACTGCGGGGCCAGTTCCTCAAATCCGCCGAGATCGTCAACACCATGGTGACGCGACTGGGTTCCTTCGCTTCCGAGGTGACCCGCGTGGCGCGCGAAGTCGGCACTGAAGGGATTCTCGGTGGGCAGGCCAATGTCAAGGGAGTGTCCGGCACCTGGAAAGACCTGACCGACTCCGTCAACGACATGGCCGCCAATTTGACCACCCAGATGCGCAACATCGCTTACGTGACGACTGCTGTGGCCAAAGGCGATCTGGGCAAGACGATCACTGTCGAAGCCAAGGGTGAGATTCTCGAGCTGAAAAACACCATCAACACGATGGTCGGCCAGCTCTCCAGCTTCGCTGCGGAGGTGACCCGCGTGGCTCTGGAGGTCGGTACCGAAGGCAAGTTGGGCGGTCAGGCGGAAGTGCGCGGCGTATCAGGCACCTGGCGCGACCTGACCGAATCGGTCAACGGCATGGCGGCCAACCTGACCACCCAGGTGCGCAACCTCGCACAGGTGACGACGGCGGTGGCGCGCGGCGACCTCGGCGAGAAAATTACCGTTGAAGCCAAGGGCGAGATTCTCGAACTGAAAAACACCATCAACACCATGGTCGACCAGCTCTCCAGCTTCGCCTCGGAGGTGACACGCGTCGCGCTGGAAGTCGGTACCGAAGGCAAACTGGGCGGACAGGCCGAAGTGACCGGCGTGTCCGGTACCTGGAAGGACTTGACCAATTCCGTCAACGGCATGGCGGCCAACCTGACCACCCAGGTGCGCAACATTGCCGACGTGACGACGGCGGTGGCCAACGGCGACCTGTCGCGCAAGATCACAGCCGAAGCCAAAGGTGAAATTCTGCAACTCAAGGAAACCATCAACACCATGGTGGACCAGCTCTCGACCTTTGCCGACGAAGTGACGCGCATGGCTCGCGAAGTGGGGACTGACGGCAAACTCGGTGGCCAGGCCAAGGTGACGGGCGTCGGTGGAACCTGGAAAGATTTGACCGACTCGGTCAACAGCATGGCAGCCAACCTGACCAATCAGGTGCGCAATATCGCCGACGTGACGACGGCGGTGGCCAAAGGCAACCTGGGGCGCAAGATTACCGTAGAAGCCAAGGGCGAAATCATGGAGCTGAAGAACACCATCAATACCATGGTGGACCAGCTCAATAGCTTTGCCGCCGAAGTGACGCGGGTGGCGCGCGAAGTCGGCACCGAAGGGAAGCTCGGGGGACAGGCACAGGTGCAAGGCGTGTCCGGTACCTGGAGGGATTTGACCGAAAACGTGAACTTCATGGCGGCCAACCTGACCAGCCAGGTGCGAGGCATCGCGAAAGTGGTGACTGCGGTAGCCAACGGCGACATGAAAAAGAAACTGACACTGGAAGCCAAGGGCGAGATCGCCGAACTGGCCGACACCATCAACGGTATGACCGATACGCTGGCGCTGTTCTCCGATCAGGTGACCTCGGTGGCGCGTGAAGTGGGCGTCGAGGGCAAGCTGGGCGGCCAGGCCAACGTGCCGGGTGCTGCCGGCACCTGGCGCGACCTGACCGACAACGTGAACGGTCTGGCGGCCAACCTGACCAATCAGGTGCGCGCAATTGCCGACGTGGCGACTGCCGTGACCAAGGGCGATCTGACTCGTTACGTGGAGGTGGAGGCAAAGGGTGAAGTGGCGGAATTGAAGGACAACGTCAACGAGATGATCCGCAACCTGCGGGAAACCACGCGGCAAAACGCGGAACAGGATTGGCTCAAGACCAATCTCGCGAAATTTACCCGCCTGCTGCAGGGCCAGCGCGATCTGGCGGCGGTCTCCAAGATGGTGCTGTCAGAACTGGCTCCGCTGATCAACGCCCAGCACGGTGTGTTCTACATGATGAACGAGAGCCCGCCCGATCCTGCGAAACTCAAGCTGCTGTCGGCTTATGCGTACAAGGGAAACATCAATGTGAACGATGAGTGGCGGCTCGGCGAGGGCCTGGTCGGGCAATGCGCTTACGAGAAGCAGCGCATCCTGCTGACCGATGTACCCGCAAATTACGTCGCGATTTCATCGGGACTGGGTGCGGCCGCCCCGCTGAATATCATCGTGTTGCCGATCCTGTTCGAGAACAAGGTCAAGGCCGTCGTCGAAATGGCTTCGTTCACGCGCTACAGCATCATTCATCAAACCTTCCTTGATCAGCTTGCTGAATCGATTGGTATCGTACTCAACACGATCGAAGCCAATATGCGTACCGAAGAACTGCTCAAGCAGTCGCAATCGCTGGCGCAGGAGCTGCAAAGGCAACAAGAGGAATTGCGCCAGACCAACGAGGAACTGGAGGACAAGGCCGGACTGCTGGCGGAGCAGAAAGCCGAAGTCGAGCGCAAGAACCGCGAAGTCGAAATCACCAAGCTGTCGCTGGAGGAGAAGGCAGAGCAGCTGATGCTGACCTCGAAGTACAAGTCCGAATTCCTCTCCAGTATGTCCCATGAACTCAGAACGCCATTGAACAGCTTGCTGATCCTGGCCCAGCAGCTCAGCGACAACGCGCAACACAATCTCACGCCCAGGCAGGTCCAATATGCCAAGACCATCCGTAGCGCGGGCAAAGACCTGCTGGAGCTGATCGACGAGATTCTCTATCTGTCCAAGATCGAGTCGGGTACGGTCACACTGGATCTGAATGAAGCGCTGTTCGCCGATCTGCACGACCAGATCGAACGCACCTTCCGGCCGGTCGCCGAAAGCCGGGGCCTCACTTTCACGATTGAACTGGCGCCTACCCTGCCCCCCGTCATCTGGACCGACGAAAAGCGCCTGTTGCAGGTGGTGAAGAACCTGCTGTCCAACGCCTTCAAGTTCACTGAACAAGGCAGCGTCAATATCAGCATCGCGCCCGTTGTATCCGGGTGGAGCGTGGATCACAGCGAACTGAATCGCGCCGATACGGTGGTCGCCTTCGTGGTCACCGACACCGGCATTGGCGTATCAGCCGGCAAACAGAAGCTCATCTTCGAGGCGTTCCAGCAAGCAGATACCGGAACCTCACGAAAATACGGCGGCACCGGCCTCGGCCTGTCGATCAGCCGCGAGCTCGCACACCGGCTGGGCGGTGAGTTGCGGCTGATCCCCGGTGAGATCGGCAAGGGCAGTACTTTCGCGCTGTACGTGCCCTTGCGTACACAGGATGCCCAGCGTCAGGTGCCAGACGAATCAGCGACAGAGGCAGTACCTGGCCAAGGCAAACGCGACCTCATGTCAGGCCCGTCCGCACAGATACTGGACGACCGCGAGTCTGTCCAGCCCGGGGACCAAGTGCTGCTGATGCTCGAGGGCGACGCCCGTTTCGCCGACATTCTGCTCGAGGCCGCGCGCAAGAAGGGGTTCAGGGCGATCGTCACGACCCGTGGCGCGGATGCACTGGAGCTCGTCGAGCGCTTCAAACCCGCCGCGATCACACTGGACCCGGGCCTGACAGACATCGATGGCTGGTCGCTACTCGAGCAGTTGAAGCGCAATTTCGCCACGCGTCACATCCCGGTCCAGATCATCTCGAGCGCTGACGACCGCACACGCGGGCTGCGCTATGGCGCTTTCGATTATCTGCTCAAGCCGGTCACAGCCGACGAGATTCAAAATGCGCTGGTCGGCATCGTGGCATTCGCACGGCGCAAGACCAGGAGTCTGCTGCTCATCGACGGCGACGAAGGGAACCGTTCGCGCATCCTCGATCTACTCGGTAACACAGACGTGAAGATCACAACGACCGACAGCGGCGCTGAAGCCTTGAAGAAACTGGCAAAGAATCGCTACGACTGCATGGCAATCAATCTCAAACCGCCCGACGCCTCCGGTATCGGGTTTCTCGAGGCGCTGCTGGAAGACCACGCAATGCGTGAATTGCCGATCGTCGTCTATGGTGCAGAAACACTGACCAAGCCGGAACACGAGCGTTTCAGGACACTGCTCGGCAAGGGCGTCATCAAGGCAGTTCAATCCCCCGAGCGCATACTCGATGAAACCGCGCTGTTTCTACACCGCGTCGTAGCCGGGCTGCCGCAGACCCAGCGCAGGATGCTGGAAAAACTCTATGAGGGTTCGGACAGTCTCGAGGGTAAAAAGGCCCTGGTGGTCGACGATGACGTGCGCAATATTTTTGCCCTGACCAGCGTGCTTGAGTGCAACAAAATGCTGGTGGCCACGGCCGAAAACGGCCGAACCGCCATAGAACTGCTGCAGCAGCAGCCCGATACCGACATCGTCCTGATGGACATCATGATGCCCGAGATGGATGGCTTTGAAACCATGCGCCAGATCCGTACATTCAAGAGATTTGAAAACCTGCCCATGATTGCGCTGACGGCCAAGGCGATGATGGGTGACCGTGAAAAGTGCATCGAGGCAGGAGCATCGGACTACGTCAGCAAGCCGGTGGATACCGATCAGTTGCTGTCACTGATGCGCAAATGGCTCTATCGATGAGGCGCTAGCGCAAACCGAAGTGGCATAAATATGCAGCAGGAACCCCCGGTATTCAAAGAAAGAGCCCAGGTGCGGCATCCGCTCCCGCCTGATGGCGTGCCGGCATCAGTGTTGCTGGTGGATGACAATCCCGCCAAGCTGACGGCGCTCGCCGCGGTGATTGCCGACATGGGCCTCGATATTGCCACGGCGACTTCCGGGCGCGAGGCGCTGCGCCTGCTGTTGCAGCGCGACTTCGCAGTCATACTGCTCGACGTGAAAATGCCAGTGATGGACGGCTTTGAAACCGCGGCACTCATTCACGGCCGCCCGAAATCGTCCCATACGCCCATTATCTTCGTCACAGCTGAGGCCGATACGGATTCCGAGCGTTTCCGCGGTTATACCTCCGGCGCAGTGGATTACATCTTCTCGCCGATTGTGGCCGAGGTTCTTCGCGCCAAGATCCGGGTGTTTGTCGACCTGTTCTACCTGCAGCGCAAACTGACGATGCAAGCCGAAGAATTGCTGCAATCGAAGCTGCAGCTGCGTGAACTGGCCTCCTATCAGGAACACATCAAGGAAGAAGAGCGAAAGCGCATCGCACGCGACATCCATGACGAGCTGGGACAGAGTCTGCTGGCGTTGCGAATCGATGTCTCCATGTTGCAGGCGCGCACCAGCACCATGCACCCCAGGCTCAACGAAAAGGCCAGCGATGCTCTGAATCAACTCGATACAGCCATTCGCAGTGTCCGCAGTATCATCAATGACCTTCGGCCGCCCGTACTCGATCTGGGATTGCAGGCAGCGATCGAGTGGCAACTTGAAGAGTTCCGCCAGCGCAGCGCGATCGATTGCACGATATCGGTGAAAGAGCAAAATTTGCGTTGCGAACTGAATGAAAAATCTGCCACGACTCTATTCCGCATCGTGCAGGAATCGCTGTCGAATATTGCCCGGCACGCACAAGCGACACAGGTTCATATCGAACTCTACAGGGACGGTCGCCGGCTTTACCTGCAGATCAAAGACAATGGCGTAGGCATGACGGATCGCAAAAAATTGAACTCGTTCGGGTTGGTGGGGATGAAGGAACGCATCAGCATGCTGGGCGGGGAATTCACCATCGACAGCGCACCGGACAAAGGAACGAAATTAACGATATCGCTGCCACTCGACTGACCCGGATGGCATCAACACGAGTACAACCATACTGTCTGTAGCCCTGCCATACTGTTCAGTATGACCAGTGCAACCTTCCGCTTCTACGAGGAGCTCAACGACTTCCTGCCGGCCGAACGGCGGCGGCAATCCTTCACCTGCGAGTGCGCACGAGGGGCGACGGTCAAGCACATGATCGAGGCGCTCGGGGTACCGCATACCGAGGTCGAGCTGGTGTTGCTCAACGGCGAGTCGGCGGGCTTCGAGCGGGTGATCCTCGACAGTGACCGGCTGGCGGTGTATCCCAAGTTCGAAGCGCTGGACATCAGTCCGCTGCTAAAGGTTCGTGCGCAACCTTTACGGGTGTTGCGCTTCGTCGCTGATGCGCACCTGGGCGGGCTGGCCAGCCTGCTGCGCATGAGCGGCTTCGACACCCTCTTTGACAATGGCTTCGAGGATGGCGAGATCGCCGAGATCGCTGCGCAGCAAGGACGCATCGTACTGACCCGCGACCGCGAACTGCTCAAGCGGCGGATCATCAGCCACGGCTGTTATGTGCATGCCCTGAAACCGTCGCTGCAGCTGCGCGAATTGTACGAGCGCCTCGACCTGGCGCGTAGCGCGCGGCCATTCAGCCTGTGCCTTCATTGCAACCTGCCGCTGCACGAGATCAGCCCGGAACTGGCTCGGCCGCAAGTGCCACCACGCATTGGCGTCCTCTATTCGCACTTCCTGCGCTGCGACGCCTGCCAACGGATTTACTGGGAGGGTTCACACTGGCGCGGCATGTGTGCATTGCTGGCACCTCTGCTGAACCGATAGCCGCGCGCATCGGGCCGGCTGCGCTGCCAGGGATGACCGGCTTTTGCATCAGGCAGATAACGGCCAGAAGTGGACACTCGGAAACTCAACCGTGCACCAGGTAGGCCCCTGGCGGCACCCGATATCGCAGCTTCTTGCATTTGCCGGGTGCGGGCTGATGCCCCGGCGGGCGATCAGGAAACCAGATTCGGCATTTACCCGGAGGCGGCAAATGGCCGCGGGGGATCTCAACCTCACCGTACGCGGGCTCTGGCTCTGATTCTGGCTCGACGGAAGCCATTTGCACTTCTCCTTCGGACCGAGGTCTGCCAGCCATCGGTGAATCCGATATCCGTTCTGCCTTTGCGCGAGCGAAGTTGCCAGCATCGCGCCCAATGTCCGCAGTGGATTGCTCAGCAAGGGCCATGTCTGCTTCGCGGCGCCTTTGGGCCTCATCTTCCAGCCCCTGCTGTACTGCGACCAGATCTTCCTTGGCATTGGGTGGGGTATTCGAAGCCTGGGCCTGCTGCGCCGCCTGGATCAATTGGAAGTTACGGTTGCGTAATTCGACGTTGCGGCCAACCCGCATGTTCGAGCGCGCCGCCAAGGTTTCAGCCTGCTGGTATTGCCCCTGCTGAAGACGCAACACACCGAGGTAATGCAGCGTCGCCGGATTGTTCGGCTGGATATGCAGGGCACGTTCCAGCGTGGCAGCGGCTTGGTCCAACTGGCCATTTTCATACTGCCGCGAGGCGGTTTCGATCAGGGTGGTTGATGCGCTGTTACTTTGCGAGGGTGCACTTCGCTCGGCAGCAACCGAACAAAGCGACGCGACGGCGCAGAACGCCAGTATGAGACCCGGCAGAAAACTCTTGGTTGGCATCAGGGGGCGGACTCGACTGATCTCGGACGGCACTGCCGTAAAACAGACCACAGCGCTGCTCGGCATTTCCGATACAGGGCCGCTATTGACCTGGCCAGCACCCTGAAGTTCCCGCTGCAACGGCCACCGCAACCGTAATGCTGTTCAGTTAAGGATTCTGTAGGAGCGAGCTTGCTCGCGATGGACTCAAGAGCGCCGCGTTTAGTCAGTAAACACGCGGCATCGTTAACGACCATCGCGAGCAAGCTCGCTCCTACAGTGGATCATTCTCGCTTAACTGAACAGCATTACACCGCAACCGGGACTTTAGATGAGTCGTTCCAGCAGGCAGGCATCGAGCACCACCCCCCACGCGCCCCGCTAGTGCAATACCCGAAAAGGAAACTCCATGGATTCCGGAGACGCCCCCTCGCTCCGGGTGGAATGACGAGAAAAATACCTCGCACAGACCCCATCGCGGACTCATCCGCGATGGGGTCTGCAACCGCGTAGCAACATGCAGCCAGCAGCAAAAGCATCACGCCGACAGGATAAAGTCGGTCTGATCGATACCTGCACTGTTAACACCGACAAGGCGAATAGAGTCCATTCCGATCCCGATCAGCGTGTCCGCCCCGTCAGCTGCAATGCTCACGTTGGCAGCGAACGTCTCGCTGCTGATCCCCAGCCCCGCGATATTGAGCAGGTCCTGCCCTCCGGCCGGATCGACGTCGAAGCCCTGGATCGAGTCATTGCCGAAGCCTGCAGCGGCAAACGCGAAGGTATCGTTGCCGAAGCCGCCGTTGAGCGTGTCGTTGCCCAGCCCGCCGAAGAACAGATCGTCACCCGCACCGCCGACCAGAATGTCGTCGGCCATGCCGCCCAGCATCGTGTGGTTTGCCGCCGCTGCATCGTAGGCCAGCTCACTGCCGCCGCCCTCGGCGTTCGCCTGCAAACCCGCCGCCGCGTATTGGCCATTGATCGCGACCTGCGCCACATGTGCACCGTCGTTCACGCTCAGCATGCCGCCGGTGCCTGTGTCATTGGCTGCATAGGTGATCTGCGTATTGGCGCCGAACGCAACATCGCCAAAGTCCAGCTTGTCGCCCGTGGTAAAACCGCTGACGCTGCCACTGAACGCTGTCGACACATCAAGCTTGAGCGTGCCTGCCGCGCCGCTGTCGAACGTCACATGCTGATCGGAGGCAGCACCGAACTCCAGCATCGCCGAACCACTGATAGTCGCGCTTCCCGCGCCACTGGCATCTCCGTGGACGGTGACGTTGCCATCGTTCGCCCACAGGCTACCGCTGTTGACGAGCGCGCTTTCAATCACCAATCCGCCGCTGCCACTGGCTTGCAGCACGCCATTGTTGGTGACAGCGTTGCTACCGGTATCGATCACCAGCGCATTGACGCCGTTGGCATGGATCAGGCCCGAGTTGACCAGCATCATCTGCCCTGCTCCCAACTGGCCGGCACCCGAGAGGGTGTTGTCGGCATTGGTGAGCACCGTGTCCGCGCTGCCACCAAAAATCACGTTGTGCGCGCTGTCGGACAGAACCACTTGCCCGCCACCGCTCAACGTCGCGCCACGGAACAGAATCTCGAGATCTGTCCCTCGGCCGGTGGAGCCGAGCGCTATGGTGCCGCTGTTGTCGATGCTGCCACCGAACGGCATGATCGCGCCGTCGGCAATGCTGATGGTGCCCGTATTGGTCGTGACCGGGTCCACATCGAACAGCAGGTGGGCCCCGCTCAACGCCGCCGCATCCACACCGTTGAGGGTGATCGTCTGGTCGGCGCTGATGCTGAGCACGGCATTGCCGTTCGCGTCGTTGACGATACTCACATCCGCAAAATCGTTGACACCCGTGAAGCCGATCAAGTCAATTTTGTCCGCCGCCGCGTCGAAGCTGTAAATGATGTTGTTGCCGATCGGCTGGGCGAAGACGAAGGTGTCGGCACCGGACGAGCCGGTCAGGTTGTCGTCGGCGGACAAGGCGAAGATCGGTGCGCCCGGGGCATAGACTTCGACGTTGTTGAACACATAGGCGCTTGCCGGGCTGCCGTCGCTGTTGCTCCAGTGCATGTTGACATCGAGCACCAACGCACCGGCGAAGTCGCTTGGAGTTGTCACAGTCAATGCGCCGGGATCGCTGGTCTGCACTGTCCAGGTGCCGTCGCCGTTGTCGGTTCCTGCATTGAACGTCCATCCCGAGGGAACACCGCTGATGGCCACCGTTATTGGGCCGCTGATATTGGTCGACGGAACGTTGAGGGCTAGATTGATGGGTTCGCCGGCAACACCTGCCGGAAGGTTTGCACTGCTCCCGGCAGCACCAGGATTACCCGCCAGGTCGGTGTAGCTGTTCGCGGCAACGTCGACTTTTACGCTACCGTTCTGCGTTCTGGTCAGCGTCGCCGTGTAGGTATCGCCGTCAACCTGCGTGAAGTTACTCCAGGTTCCGCGGGGTGTTCCGTTCGTTGTACTCACCGTGACGTCAGACAGGTTGAACCCGCTCACAACTTCACTGAACTGGAATGTGACCGTCGACGTTGACGGGGTAGGGTCGATCGCAGTCCCTAAGGCCGTCCCTGTCACTGTCACCGTTGGCGCCACAGTATCAACTGGTGTCTCAACGACGTTCTGCACGTTTACCGTAATGGTCTGCGTGTCGGTTCCGCCATTGCCGTCGGCCACCTGAACGTCCACAACGTAGGCGTTGTCGCCGTCGGTGCCACCGATATCCTGGGGATTCTCGTAGTCGGGCGCGGAGTTGAACGTCAGCACCCCACTCGAACTGATCGAGAACTTGCTGAAGTCCGTCCCGGCCGTATTCAGGATCGAGTAGCTCAGCGTCTGCGCCGGCAGATCGGCATCGGTCGCCACCACCGTCGTGACCGCAGTGGTGTTCTCCGCCACGTTGACCGAAGCCGTTGCACCACCACCGTTGGAGCTGATCACCGGTGAGTTGTCGTTGACGCCCGTCACGGTTACCGCGATCGCCTGGTCGTCAAACAGCGTGCCGTCCGATGCCCGCACAATCACGTCATAGACGTTGTTCGCCCCCGAATCAGTCGGCGCTTCAAAGTTGGGTGCAGAGATAAAGCTCAGCACGCCTGTGCCTGAAACGATCGAGAACTTCGCGGCATCCGCTCCGCCGACGATGCTGTAGCCCAGCGTTTGTGCAGGCAGATCAGCATCGGTCGCCGCCACCGTCGTGACCGCCGTGGTGTTCTCCGCCACGTTGACCGAAGCCGTCGCACCGCCACCGTTGGAGCTGATCACCGGGGAGTTGTCGTTGACTCCCGTCACGGTTACCGCGATCGCCTGGTCGTCAAACAGCGTGCCGTCCGATGCCCGCACAATCACGTCATAGACGTTGTTCGCCCCCGAATCAGTCGGCGCTTCAAAGTTGGGTGCAGAGATAAAGCTCAGCACGCCTGTGCCTGAAACGATCGAGAACTTCGCGGCATCCGCTCCGCCGACGATGTTGTAGCTCAGAGTCTGCGCCGGCAGATCAGCATCGGTCGCCACCACCGTCGTGACCGCAGTGGTGTTCTCCGCCACGTTGACCGAAGCCGTTGCACCACCACCGTTGGAGCTGATCACCGGTGAGTTGTCGTTGACGCCCGTCACGGTTACCGCGATCGCCTGGTCGTCAAACAGCGTGCCGTCCGATGCCCGCACAATCACGTCATAGACGTTGTTCGCCCCCGAATCAGTCGGCGCTTCAAAGTTGGGTGCAGAGATAAAGCTCAGCACGCCTGTGCCTGAAACGATCGAGAACTTCGCGGCATCCGCTCCGCCGACGATGCTGTAGCCCAGCGTTTGTGCAGGCAGATCAACATCGGTCGCCGCCACTGTCGTGATCGCCGTGGTGTTCTCCGCCACGTTGATCGAAGCCGTCGCACCGCCACCGTTGGAAGTGATCGTCGGTGAGTCGTTGCTGCCGGCGATATGCACGGTGACCGAAGTAAGGGTGCCATCGGCACTGCTCA
>NZ_AKJL01000169.1 GCF_000282355.1 Pseudomonas sp. GM49 | reverse complement strand
CCACGCCCGCGGCGAGGCTGGTGATGACCACGGCGTCCACGCCCGCGGTGAGCCTGGCGACGACCATGGCGTCCACGTCGGTGGCGAGCCGGGTGACGACAATGGCGAACATGTCGGCGGTGAGCCGGGTGACGACAATGGCGTCCATGTCGGTGGCGAAACCGGCGACGATAACAGCCGGATCTGAAGCAGCTTGTTGACCTCATACAAAACCCTGGGGACCGGTTTTGTATGAGGCACTGCAAAAAATACGCTTGCATTTATGGGATTATTTCCCACGTGGCTATACTGAGGTTATCTATCCAGGAATCCGCTGAATGCAATCGTCCACGCTGCCTACTTCGCTCCTCAAAGCCTTGCGGCATGTCATGCGGCCGCTGGTACGCTTGATGCTGCGCAAAGGCGTCACCTACCTGGTGTTTGCCGACCTGCTCAAGGAGGTTTTCGTCGAAGTGGCGGACCGTGAGTTCCGTCTGGGCGACAAGGCACCGACCGACAGCCGCATCAGCCTGCTCACTGGCGTGCACCGCAAGGATGTACGGCGCTTGCGCAACACCAGCGACCCCGCTTCTTCGACGCTTCCGGAAAACATCACGTTCGGTGCGCAACTGGTCAACGCCTGGACCAACGCGCCCTTTTGTAACGACGCCGGCCAGCCATTGCCACTGCCTCGATTGGCCAGTGTCGGCGGCGACCGCTCCTTTGACGCCCTGGTGGCGAAGGTCAGTACGGATATCAGGGCGCGGGTGGTGCTGGACGAGTGGCTGCGCCTGGGCGTCGTCCGCCTTGACGAACAAGAGCGCGTGCACCTCGAAGCCCAGGCCTTCGTGCCACAAAAGGGCTTCGATGAGAAAACTGCTTACCTGGGGCATAACCTGCACGATCATGCCTGCGCTGCGGTACACAATCTGAGCAGCGAAGGTCCGGCCTTTTTTGAACGCAGCGTCCACTATGACGCGCTGGCCCCGATGAGCGTCGAGGCGCTGCGCGAGGCCGTTGCCAGCGAGGGGATGCAGGCCCTGTTGAGCTTCAACCGACTCGCAGCCGAGCTGGAATTCCGCGATCTGCCCAGTCTTGAACCGCGCCAGCGCATCACGGTCGGTTTGTACTTCTACACTGAAGCTTCCGATCCCGATTCACCAACGGCCCCTAAGCCATGACCGTCAATTTGCGCCTGATTCGTGCAATCGCCCTCGCTCTGGGCCTCGGGCTTCCGATTGTGTTGCAAGCCGCCCCGGCCTGTGTCAGCCAGAATGACGCGGGCATCAGTGAGGTGCCGGTCATCCAGGCTCCGGGGGGAACAGGCGGCACGGGCGCAGCGCCTGGTGGCATGGGCGGTACCGGCATCAGCACTGACAACGGCGGGGTGGGCGGTACCGGCGCACCACTGAAAAAGCGCCCTGGCGGCATTGGCGGCACCGGTGCTGTTGCAGGCGGCGTTGGTGGCACAGGCATCAGCGATGACAACGGAGGGATCGGTGGCACCGGCATTGTCGGCACCATCACCGGGTTCGCTTCGATCTGCGTCAATGGCGTGGAAGTGCACTTCAGCAATAACGTTCCTGTCAGCGAGAACGGCATTGCCACCACCAGCACCCAGCTGGCAGTCGGCCAAGTGGTTGCCGTGGAAGCGTTCAATTCCAAGCGAGGTCTGGAGGCCGGGCGCATTTCTATCCTGCACGTATACGAAGGCCCCTTGACAGCCCTGCCCCGAGATTCCATGCCCATGCGTGTCATGGGGCAACCGGTGCGCCTGGCCAGCGGTGCTCAAGTCGCTGCCGGTCTGCGCCCGGGTGATCCCGTGCGGGTCAGCGGGCTGCGCGATGCCCGTGGTGACGTGGTAGCCAGCCGCATCGACCGGGCGCCCGGCCTCAAGGAGGCCAGTGCCATCGGCCCGGTGGATCGCAGCGGCTATCTCCAGGGGCTCAAACTCAGCAATCACCAAGGTCCGGCGCAGGAAATGCTGGTGCGCGGCCAGTGGTCCGGCCGCGAGCTGGACGTGACCCAAAGCCGCCCGGATCCGAGCCTGCCCTTCATTGGCCGGGTACACAATGCGGTGATCGAGGGCTTGGTACAGGGCCGGCAGGACCACCGTTTGATGGTGGGTGGCTTTAATGTGACGTTGGCGCGCGACACCGTGTTTGTCGGTGTGCAGCCTTCGGAGCTGGCGCTGGATCGACGGGTGCGGGTCAACGGCGTGTTTACCGGCGCGCGGGACGTTCAGGCCACGCGTATCGAATTACCCCGCGAGCGCTCCGATTCACCTGCCAGCAACCAGCATGGGCGACCCCGAGCCGGCGAGCAAAACACGGACGACTCGAGTGGCTCGAGCAACTCGGGCGGTTCCAGCAGCTCCGTCAACTCCGGCAACTCCGGCAACTCCGGCAACTCGGGCAGTGACAGGAGTGGCCGCTCCGACAGCGAAGTCCGCATCGGTGACGATACTGGTCACGGGGGCAATGACGGTCATGGTGGCGGCGACCAGAGAGAAAGCTTGGACAGGTCCGGCAAGTCAGAGCGTGTCGAGAAGGTCGAGCAACCCGACAAAGTCGAGAGGGTAGAGAAGGTAGAGAGAGCCGAAAAGGTCGAACGCCCAGAGAAAGTCGAGAAAGTCGAACGGCCAGAAAAAGTCGAGAAGGTAGAGAAAGTCGAGAAGGTAGAGAAAGTCGAAAGGGTCGAGAAAGTCGAGAAGGTTGAGCCGGTTGAAAAAGTCGATCACTCTGGCAGGTCGGGTTAAACAGTGCAGGCATGATGCACTATCGTCATAAGTAACTAGGCTGGGTATGTCACGCAACAAAGCATGCGTGTGAACTTCGATGACGGAACACACGAGGTGAACATGAACCCCAGGCGCATCCTGCTTGTCGGTTTACTTGCCAGCCTGGCCTTGCCGGCCCTGGCCGATACCTTCTCGACCTCGATCGGAACCGACTACTCTCGGGGCGACTATGGCACCGGTACAACTTCCGAAACCTGGTACGTCCCGCTGGTGGGCAAATACCAGACCGGCCCCATGACCTACAAGCTCACTGTGCCTTGGCTGCGTATCACCAATCCTTCGGTCGGCCCTGACGGCGAGCCGTTACCCGGCGGCTGCGGCAAAGTGGAAAGCGGTTTGGGCGACACCATCGCCGGTGCCGACTATGCCGTTCTTGACGGCAGCGTTGGCGGGCTGTTCGTGGACCTGATCGGCAAGGTCAAGTTGCCCACGGCTGACGAAGACAAATGCCTGGGCACCGGCAAAACCGATTATTCCGCCCAGGTCGACGTCGCCAAGGCCTTCGGCCCTGTGACCGGGTTCGCCACTCTGGGCTGGAAAAAATTCGGTGACCCGTCGGGCTCCAACTTCGACAACCCGATATTCGCCGGCCTGGGCTTGGCCATGCCCGTGTTCGCGCGCACCACGGCGGGCGTGTCCTACGACTGGCGGCAGAAGGTCGTATCCACGGGCGACCAGATCAAGGAACTCACCCTGTTCCTCACGCACAAGCTCAATCAGAACTGGAAGTTTCAGTTGTATGCCGTCAAGGGGTTTTCCGACGCTAGCCCGGATGGCGAGGCTGGACTGGTGTTCAGCCACACCTATTGATACCCGCCTGTTTCCCTGCACTGATGCGTTTCACCGCCTCCACTCAGGCCATCGCCTGCTGCACACCCTGTTCGGTGACGCCGACCAGGAGGTTGTCATGCCCGTGAGGATCATCGCTTGGTCCTGATGTTCGGTCGTTGACACTCAGGCTGACAGGGCTAATCTAAAAGGGTGTGGGAATATTTCCCACGGAACGATACCGGCTGGCTCTGAGGGATCGTGCGGGTACCGCAGTTGCTCGTGATTGCTACAAATTTTTGGCCGTGCCGGTTGGCTGGCCGCTCCAGTGGGCGGCCGGGAACTCACTGGACATTGCGTTCGATACGGAGATGACGGCGCAACTCCAAGCGGAGGTGCATCATGGTACTCAAGAAATGTTTGTTGGCTCTGGCAATTGGCGGGGTCCTGTCGGCATCGACTGTCCTGGTGCCTGATTACATCGGTAGTTTCTCCAGCGTGTATGCCAAAGATG
>NZ_AKJL01000168.1 GCF_000282355.1 Pseudomonas sp. GM49 | reverse complement strand
GCTCTCCAGTCCATCGCGAGCAAGCTCGCTCCTACAGGGGGGGGCGTTTTTTTTGCCTGGATTTTTTGCTCAGGCGGCATTTTCCTTGCGTTGGGTCAGGTGCCGCGACAGCACCAGCAAAACGGTAGCAAACAGCACCATGATGGTCGCCGCCGCCAGCAAGACCGGGCTGAGGGACTCCCTGGCGGTGGTGAACATTTCCCGAGGCAACGTGCGTTGATCGGGGCCGGCAAGAAACAGGGTGACCACGACCTCATCCAGCGAGGTGGCAAAGGCAAACAGCCCGCCGGAAATCAACCCCGGCGCAATCAGCGGCAATGTCACTTTACGCAGGCAGACCCACGGCGTTGCACCCATGCTCGCAGCCGCCCAGAGCAGGCGTTGATTCAGCCCGCTGAGGGCCGAACCGACATTGATCACCACGAAGGGGACGGCCAGTGTGGTGTGGGCCAGCACCAGGCCGCCGAAGGTGCGGGTCAGGCCAAGGCTTGAGAACACAAAGTACATGCCCACTCCGACAATGACCGCCGGAACGATCATTGGTGCAATCAACAAGACTTCGATGAAGCGCCGCCCGGGCAAGCGTTCATTACTCAAACCGAGGGCTGCCAGACCACCCAGCACTACGGCGCACACGGTACTGAGAATGGCGATGGCGAAGCTGTTGAACAGCGCTCCGATCCATTGTGTCGAACCAAAGAAATCCTGATACCAGTGCAAGGTAAGACTGTTGATCGGCAATGACATATAGCGACTGTCACTGAACGACAAGGGCAATACGATCAGGATCGGCAGCACCAGAAATGCCAGCACCACCCAGCCACTCAGGGACAGGCTGAAAAAGCCCAGGAAACTCATCGGCCCTGCATTGGGATTCTTGATCATCATCGTGTCCCTTGGGAGCGGCCGCGAGCGAGGCGGGCCTGAATCAGGTAGAGCAGGGTAGTGACCGCCAACAGGATAATTCCCAATGCCGATGCCAGTCCCCAGTTCAATGTGCCGGTAGTGAATTGTGCAATGTAGTAGCTGATCATCTGGTCTCCCGGGCCACCGATCAGGGCCGGGGTGATGTAGAAGCCCAGGGTGACGATGAACACCATCAAGGCACCGGCGGCCAACCCCGGCAAGACCTGCGGCAGGTAGACCCGAAAGAAGGTGAATACCGGGCGCGCGCCCATCGAATAGGCTGCTTGAATCAGCAGTTTATTGCTCGACTGCATGGCCGCCAGCAACGGGAAAACCATGAAGGGCAGCATCACATGCACCAGTGCCAGAATGACGCCGAAACGGTTGTACAACAGTCGCAGCGGCGAATCGATCACCCCCAGATACATCAAGCTGGTGTTGACCACACCATTGTCCTGGAGCAACACCATCCAGGCGGTGGTGCGGACCAGAATCGAAGTCCAGAACGGCAGCAGGATCAGCAACAGCAGCAAATTACGAGTGCGCGGCGTGCGCCGGTCCAGAAAACTGCACAACGGAAATGCCAGCAACACGCAGATGATCGTCGTGGCCGCGGCGATGGCAAAGGTGCGCAGCAGGATAGAGCGATACAAACCTTCCTCGCCTTTGCTGACGATCCCTTCGGTGTAATCGCGCTTGAGGTCCAGGGCCGACAACACATGGAAACTGCCGACGGGGCCCGTGGCGCGCTTGAAGGTTTGCCAGGTTTCGTTGGTCAGCCAGCGTTGATCGAGGGTGGCAAAAGATTGCGGTGAACCGTCCAGGCTTTCAACCGAGCGCTTAGCGGCGGTCAGCATGGCGCGCATTTGCGGCGCCTCGTAGGAGAGGCGCCGGGCCAGCCCCGCCAGTTCCTTTGAGGAAACGGCTCGCAGATCCTGGCTGAACGGCTGTAGCAGGCGTTCATCAGGGGCTGAGCGCCCGTCCCACTGTTTGAGCGCCAGTGCGGTTTGGGGGAGCGCCTCGGGCAGTTCGGTGTCCGCCACGCCTCGCCATAACAGCGTGGCAATCGGTCCGACAAACGTCAGCAGCAAGAACAGCACCAGCGGCGCCAGCAGGGCATAGGCTCGCCATAGCGCCCGATAATCCTTGCGGGCGGCGACGGGTAGGGGTAGAGCGATCGTGGTCATTTCAGGGCCTCGGGATGATTACTTGGCTGACCAGGCGGTCCACTTGGCGCTGAGTTCATCGACACGATCGACCCAGAACTTGTCATCTATTTGTAGAATGTTCTGGCTGTTCTGCGGTGCGCTTGGCATATCGGCCAGCACCTTGGGGTCTACCTGAGCGATACCCTTGACCGCCGTGATGCCGGTTGGCTGCAGTGCTGGCCAGAGTTTTTGCTGTTCAGGCTTGCCCATCTCCTTGAGCAGGCCGTAGGCAATGTCGACATTTGGCGAGTTTCTGAGAATCACCCAGCTGTCCATGGTTTGCAGTGACTGGTTCCAGACCAGGCCAAAGGGTTTGTGATCCTGGTTGATCGCGTTGGTCACCCGCCCGTTATAGGAGGTGGTCATCGCGACTTCGCCAGACGCCAGCAGCTGCATGGGTTGACCGCCGGATTTCCAGAACAGCAACTGATCCTTGATTTGATCCAGTTTGGCGAATGCCCGTTTCACGCCCTCGGGTGTGGTCAGCACTTTGTAGACATCCGAAACCGGTACGCCATCGGCCATCAGGGCAATCTCCAGATTGCCTTTCGGTCCCTGGCGCAGTGCGCGTTTGCCCGGGTAGGTTTTCAGGTCGAAGAAGTCGTTCCAGCCCTGGGGTGTGCCTTTGAGTTTTGACTTGTCGTAACCCAGTACGAAGTTGTAAACAGCGGCACCCACGCCACACTCGCTCGCGGCTGACGGAATGTAGTTGTCCTTGCCGCCAATGCGCGAGAAATCCAGGGGCAGGAACAAGTCTTCGCTGCAACCCAGTTGCAGGTCTTCACCTTCGACCTGAACCACGTCCCAGCCGCTGTCAGGGCCGTCAGCCTTGGTGCGCAGGATACCGATGCCGCTGTCCCAGGAATCTTCCAGTACCTTGTGACCTGAGTCTTTGGCATAGGGCGCGAAAAAAATCTGCCGCTGTACGTCCTGATAGCTGCCGCCCCAGGAGACGACCGTGAGGTCGCGTGCTTGAACGCTACTCGAAAGCGCGCCGACACAGAGCAGACCGAACACAGTGGAAAGAGTGATAAGCGGTTTAGCGTTGAACATGATGGACTCCAGAGCTGGTTTTTAATCGTTCTTGTGGGCAGCAATAGAAAGAGCGGTCTTTCAGGTTGTTATCGATCTCTCATCGTCGAATCGCTCAAGGCAGCAGCAATGAATGCTCCCTGGGCAACGCCAGTGCCACTGTGTCGCCGGGAAGGGGCAGGGGGCGATTCAAGCTGCCGGGGTTGAGCTTCATCGTTAGAGGCGTGCCGCTGGGCAGGGTCAGTCGCAGGTTGCAATGGGCACCATGGAAAATGCTGTCCACCAGGCGCGCCTGCAAAGCGGGTTCTCCGGGGTTGGCCAAGCGCACGTTTTCCGGGCGGATCGCCAGTGACGCCGAGTCTCCAACAGCCAGCGTCGCAACATGGCACGGCACATCGCGAATCGAACTGTCGTCCTTGAGGAGGATGCTGGCACTCGTACTGCCGATGCCGGTAATGACCCCGTCGAGTAAATTGGTTTCGCCGAGAAAGTTGGCGACGAACCGGCTGCTGGGACGGTTGTAGATGGCTTCCGGGCGTTCGATCTGCTCGATCTTGCCATTGTGAAAAACCGCAACACGATCAGACATGGTCATCGCCTCATCCTGGTCATGGGTGACGTAGACGAAGGTGATACCGAGTTGACGGTGGATACTCTTGAGTTCGAGCTGCATGCGCTCGCGCAGCGCTTTGTCGAGCGCGCCCAGCGGTTCATCCATCAACAGCATGCGCGGGCGATAGACCAGTGCTCTGGCCAGTGCGACGCGTTGTTGCTGGCCGCCGGACAACTGTGCCGGGCTGCGCGACGCGAAGCCGCTCAGTTGCGCCAGCTCCAGCGCTTCGCCGACGCGCTGCTTGCGCTCGGCGGCGGAAACTTTGCGCAAGTTCAACGGGAACGCCACATTCTGTTCCACGGACATGTGCGGGAATAACGCATAACTCTGGAACACCACGCCCATGTCGCGCTTGTAGGCCGGCAGCCGACTGATGTCGTGACCGTCCATGAAAATCTGGCCGCGATCCGGTGAGTCGAACCCCGCCAGCATCATCAGCGTGGTGGTCTTGCCCGAGCCGCTGGGCCCCAACAACGAGAGGAATTCACCCTGGGCAATTTCCAGGTTCAGGTCATTCACCACCCAATTTCGTTCATCGTAGGTTTTGTGCACGTTTTCAAAGCGCACCAATGGCTGTGCGCATGCTGCAGCTACCGGCAGGGAGGATTGGGGCGACGGTGCGTTCATGGGGCTGACTCGTTCTTTCATGGCTGAAAATGCAGTCATTGCTGCATCCCGGCATAGACCTCATCGAGGGATTCGGCCACGGCTGTGAGGATGACATCGACCTGAGCCGCGTTAATGATCAGGGGCGGAGCCATGACCAGCGTATCTCCCAGCGCCCGGAGCAGGACGCCGCGACGCTGGAGGGCTTCAGCGACTTGGCCGGCGACCTTCAGTTGGGCGGGGAAGGGCTCGCGGGTTTGCTTGTCGGCAACGAACTCCAGCGCAGCCATCAGGCCAATGCCTCGTGCTTCACCGATCAGCGGGTGATTGCCGAGTGCACGGACACCCTTCTGGAATCGAGGTGCCACGGCTGCGACGTTGGTCAAAATGTCGAGTTCGTCGTACAGCGCCAGCGTTTCCAGCGCCACAGCCGCCGCCACCGGGTGTCCGCCGTAGGTGTAGCCGTGACCGAACCCGCCCAGCGCGTTGCTCTGGTCGGCGATGGCTTGATAGATCGTGTCACTAATCAGTAAAGCAGAGATGGGTTGGAAGGCCGCTGACAGGCCCTTGGCGCAGGTCAGCATGTCCGGTTCAATCCCCATGGCTTGCGAGCCCCAGTAATGTCCGGTACGACCGAAGCCGCAGATCACTTCATCGGCGACCAGCAGAATGTCGTACTTGCGCAACACGGCCTGAATCTTGGCGAAATAGGTCGCGGGGGGAACGATGACGCCACCGGTACCCATGACCGGTTCGGCGAAAAAAGCCCCGATGGTCTCGGGACCGGCCTCAAGAATGGTCTGTTCCAGTTCGTCGGCCAGGCGGCTGGCGAAGTCTTCTTCGCTTTCGCCGGGAAGCCCCTGGCGATAAAGGTGCGGGCAGCGCACATGGATCACGTCAGCCAAGGGGTCGCCCCAGCCTTTATGCATGTTCGGCAACCCGGTCAGGCTGGCGGCGGCGAGCGTAGTGCCGTGGTAGCTACGCTGGCGAGCAATGAGTTTGTGTTTTTCTGGCTTGCCGATTGCGGTGTGGTAGTAGCGAACCAGTTTGATGGCGCTGTCGATGGCTTCCGAACCGGAGCTTTGAAACAACACTTTGCTCAAGGTCGATGGCGCTCGCTCTATCAATGCGGTGGCCAGATCGATGACCGGCTGGGTCGTGCGGTGAGCGAAAGTCTGCTGATACGGAAGTTTGAGCAACTGGGCATAGGCCGCCTTGGCCAGCCGGGGTTGATAAAACCCCAGCGTTGCGCACCACAACCCCGACATACCTTCGATGTAGCGATTGCCGTCAGTGTCGAAGACATAGATTCCTTCCCCTCTCTCCATCACCAAAGGACCGATCTGTTCGTGCAGGCGCAGGTTGGTCTGTGAGTGGAGATGGTGAGCAATGTCCTTGCTCGCAAGGGTTGAATCGATCGGCGCCATAGTCTGTTCCTCGCTTTTGTCGTATGCGTATGCGTGACGTGGTTTCATTTTTACGAGGATTTTTTGTATGCGTCAATGACTATATTGTTTCTTACAGAAGAATAATATTTCTCTGGGTGGATGATTTTTACTGGTTTCACTTGCTTGTTCGCGGCTGTTTTTATGGTTTTTCATCAAGATCAAAGGCTTACTGCGAGTATTTTCAGTGGTTGAGTTGTTGCTGGGGGGGGCGGTATTGCGAATGCTTGTGTTCTCTGATTTCTTGGTGTCCTATGAGGAATAGGCAAAAACAGAAACCCACGTATCGACTGTCGAAACGACAGTTGTTGCAGGAAGCCCGCATGAGTGATGACATTGGTAAAGGAGGGGTCCGCTCCGTGCAGTTGGCGCTTGATGTGCTGGAGCAGGTTGCCGCTGCGCAAGGCGAGATCGGCGTCAGTGAGTTGGCTGTAAAACTGGGTACGACCAAGGGGTCGGTTTTCCGCCATTTGAAAACATTGGTGGAGCGGGGATATTTGAGTCAGAACCCGGCCACTTCCCGTTATCGTCTCGGCATACGAACCTATGTGTTGGGGCAGGCTGCCGCATCGGGCATTGATCTGCTCAGCGCATCTGGTGATGCCATGCGCGACTTGCGAGAGGAACTTGGGCTTTCCGTGGTGTTGTCGGTTCTCGAGGGAGGGCGATTGACAGTTGTCACCACCAACCTGGGAAAGGCCTCACTGGAAATTGGCGTGCGGCCGGGTACCGAGCTGCATTTGCATTGCAATGCTCAAGGCAAGGTGGTGTTGGCATTCTCAAGCAGGCTGATGGCCGAGCTCGCGCGGCATTTGCCGCTGCAGCGCTACACCGAATACACCATTGTCGATCCTGGGGCTCTCGAGCGTGAAGTGCACCAAGTCATGTCCACTGGATACGGGGCGGCCTTTGAAGAAGAAACGCTTGGAATCAGTGCTCTTGCTGCACCCATTTTCAGTGGTGCCAATGAGCTTGCAGGGACCTTGGCCATCGTCGGTACTGTGCAACATATTCCCAGAGAACTACCGACTGTTCAGGTGGATGCGTTGCGCCGGGCTGCCCTGCGCATTTCCTGGAACCTGGGGTACAAGGGCTTGCTGATTTGACTGCATTGGCAAAAACAGGCCCCCCCGAATTTTGTATAGCGAATAAAGACGCACAAAAAACGCCACTCAATTGAGTGGCGTTTTTTTTTGCCATTCACTCAACCTTCTCTGCAAAGCCTTCTGTCATGCGGCCTTCGTGCTTTTCTTGCCGACAGCTTTTTCCTCGCCAGCAACCACAAAAAACATAATTTCGCTATTTCCCGGCTCCGAACAGAATGCGGCCAACACCCTGACACCGATAGCGGCAGCAGAAGAACAACAGTGATCAGAATCGAGGCGGCAGCCATGACCGACCTGAATCAAACCACCTTTCAGAAGTGCACAGCCATGACAGTTGATAAAACCGAAATTGATACGCTTGTTGTTGGCGCCGGCCAGGCCGGCGTGGCCATGAGTGAACACCTGAGCAAGCTCGGCGTGCCCCACCTCGTCCTGGAGCGCAATCGTGTCGCCGAAGCCTGGCGCACTGGCCGCTGGGATTCGCTGGTGGCCAACGGTCCGGCGTGGCACGACCGTTTCCCGGGGCTGGAATTCGACGGTCTGGACCCGGATGCCTTTGCCGGAAAAGAGCAGGTGGCTGAGTACTTCGAGGCCTACGCCCGCAAGTTCAACGCGCCGATCCGCACTGGCGTTGAAGTCAGGAAAGTGGAGCGCAACACTGATCGTCCGGGCTTCACTGTTGAAACCTCTGATGGCGTGATCGAGGCTCGGCATGTGGTGGTCGCCACCGGTCCGTTCCAGCGCCCGGCAATCCCGCCGATTGCCCCGCAAATCGCCGGCATCACCCAGATTCACTCCGCCCAATACTACAACCCGCAGCAACTGGCCGAAGGCGCGGTGCTGGTGGTGGGCGCCGGTTCCTCGGGCGTGCAGATCGCCGATGAGCTGCAACGTTCCGGCAAGCAGGTCTACCTGTCGGTGGGCGCCCATGACCGTCCGCCGCGTGCCTATCGCAACCGCGATTTCTGCTGGTGGCTGGGAGTGCTCGGCGAGTGGGATGCCGAGGCCATGCAGCCGGGCAAGGAGCACGTGACCATCGCCGTGAGCGGTGCCCGTGGCGGCCACACCGTGGACTTCCGCCGGTTGGCCCACCAGGGCATGACTCTGGTCGGCCTGACCCAATCTTTCAACGGCGCTGTGGTGAGTTTCGAAAACAACCTCGCCGACAACATCCGCCGTGGCGATGAAAACTACCTCGCGCTGCTCGACAAGGCCGACGCCTATATCGAACGCAATGGCCTGGACCTGCCGCTGGAACCCGAAGCCCGGACCATGCTGACGGACCCGGATTGCGTGACAAATCCAATCCTGGAACTGGATCTGCTCAATGCAGGCGTCACCACGATTATCTGGGCCACCGGTTACTCCACCGATTACAGCTGGCTGAAGGTCGATGCCTTCAAGGAAAACGGCAAACCGCAGCACCAGCGCGGCGTGTCGGCCGAGCCGGGGGTGTATTTCGTCGGTTTGCCTTGGCAGTCCCGTCGTGGCTCCGCGTTTATCTGGGGCGTTTGGCACGACGCCAAGCACATCGCCGATCACATCGTTAAACAGCACACCTATCTCAACTATCGGGATGCGACCCAGCGTCAAGCCGAAGCCGTCCGAGCACCTCTTCAGAAAGCCAGCCTCATGGGAGTTCGTTAATGCCTACTCATACCCGCATCCGCATGTTCAACACCAAAGACACCTACCCGAACCAGACGCTCGACAACGACCTGTGCCAGGCCGTGCGTGCCGGCAACACGGTGTATGTGCGCGGTCAGGTCGGCACCGATTTCAACGGTCAACTGGTGGGGCTCGGCGATCCGCGCGCCCAGGCCGAGCAGGCCATGCGCAACGTCAAGCAACTGCTGGAAGAGGCAGGCAGCGACCTGAGCCACATCGTCAAGACCACCACCTACCTGATCGACCCGCGCTATCGCGAGCCGGTGTACCAGGAAGTCGGCAAGTGGCTCAAGGGGGTGTTCCCGATTTCCACCGGCCTGGTGGTCAGTGCCCTCGGCCAGCCGCAGTGGCTGATGGAAATTGATGTGATCGCTGTCATCCCTGAATAAGGAATTCGCCATGACCTTTTCCATTGTTGGTCGCTGCGCCGAGACCGGCCAGCTGGGCATTGCCATCAGTTCTTCGAGCATTGCCGTCGGCGCGCGCTGCCCCTGGCTGCGTGCCGGGGTCGGCGCGGTGTCGAGCCAGAACATCACGCTGCCGGCCCTTGGCCCGCAGATTCTCGATGAACTGGCCAACGGCTCGGCGCCGCCCCAGGCGCTGGACCGTTCATTGACCCGCAATGGCTACAGCCAATACCGCCAGGTGGCGGTGGTCGATGCTCAGGGCCGCACGGCGGTGTTCAGCGGTAACCATGCGCTGGGCACCCATAATGCGCTGGCCGGCGATCAATGCGTGGCGGCCGGTAACCTGTTGGCCAGCAGCGCGGTGATCGAAGCCATGGTCGCGGCGTTCGAAAACAGCGAAGGCTGCCTTGCCACCCGGCTGATGAACGCCTTGCAGGCCGGGCAGGACGCTGGCGGCGAAGCCGGCGCGGTGCACTCGGCGGCGTTGTCGGTGGTCGGTGACCTGACCTGGCCGATTGTCGACCTGCGAGTGGATTGGGCCGATGAAAACCCGATTGGCGAGCTGGGCAAACTGTGGACGGCCTACGAGCCGCAATTGCAGGACTACCTGACCCGCGCCCTCAATCCGACCCTGGCGCCGAGCTATGGAGTGCCCGGCGATGAGTGAATTGCGCAGCCGCGCCATGCTCGCGCGATTGATCGGGTTCGCCACGGTCAGCCGCGATTCGAACCTGGAGCTGATCGAGTTCGTGCGTGACTACCTGCACGAACTGGGCGTGGATTGCGAACTGATCTACAACGCCGAGCGGACCAAGGCCAATCTGTTGGCCACGGTCGGCCCGCGTGTGGCCGGCGGCATTGTGCTGTCCGGTCACACCGACGTGGTGCCGGTGGACGGCCAGGCCTGGACGGTCGAACCGTTCCGGCTGAGCGAGGCGGGCGGCAAGCTTTACGGCCGCGGCACAGCGGACATGAAAGGCTATCTGGCCTCGGTGCTGGCCGCTGTGCCGATGTTTCTCGCCAGCCCTTTAAAACGCCCGGTGCACCTGGCGTTTTCCTATGACGAAGAGGTCGGGTGCCTCGGCGTGCGCGGTTTGCTGGAAGTGCTGCCCCAACGCATCCCGGCACCGGCGTTGTGTTTGATCGGCGAGCCGACCGAGCTTAAACCGGTGCTTGGTCACAAGGGCAAACTGGCGATGCGTTGCCACGTACACGGTGCACCGTGCCATTCCGCCTACGCGCCTTATGGGGTGAACGCCATCGAGCAGGCGGCACGGCTGATCGGTCGGCTGGGTGAAATCGGTACGCGCCTGGCCGAACCGCAGCATCACGACGAACGCTTCGATCCGGCGTATTCGACGGTGCAGGTGGGGGTGATTTCCGGTGGGACGGCGTTGAACATCGTGCCGGAGGATTGCCGTTTCGATTTCGAAGTGCGTGCCTTGCCGGACTTTGCTCCGGAAGCGGTTGCCGATGAGTTGCAAAACTACGCCGAGCAAACCTTGCTCCCGGCGATGCAGGCGGTGAAAGCCGACACGTCCATTCGTTTTGAAAAAATCTCGGCCTATCCGGGCCTGGCGACACCCGCCGACAGCGCCGCAGCCCGGCTGATTGCCCAGCTGTGCGGCAGCGACGAGTTCAGCACCGTGGCCTTTGGCACCGAAGGCGGGCTGTTCGATCAGGCCGGCATTGCGTCAGTGGTCTGCGGTCCCGGCAGCATGGACCAGGGGCACAAGCCCGATGAATTCGTCAGCGTTGATCAGATGGCGGCCTGTGACCGCTTGATGGATCGCCTGGCGGCTTACTTGAGTGAATCCGAACACCCATAACAACAAAGGGCTGACAAGGCCCGAGGAAGCGATCCATGTCCAGATCCTTGCGTTGCAGTGTTCCGTTTGCCCTGGCGTTGTTGAGTGCCAGTGTGTGGGCGGCCCCCCAGGACCTCACCGTGATTTCCTTCGGTGGTGCTACCAAACAGGCCCAGGATAAAGCCTATTTCCAGCCCTTTAACGCCAGCGGCGCGGGCAACATCATCGCCGGTGAGTACAACGGCGAGCTGTCGAAGATCAAGGCCATGGTCTCCGCCGGCCACACCAGCTGGGACGTGGTCGAAGTCGAAAGCCCCGAGCTGTTGCGCGGCTGCGAGGAGGGCCTGTTCGAGAAGCTCGATGCGGGACGCTTCGGTGATTCGGCGAACTTCGTCCCGGGTGCGCTGACCGAATGCGGGGTGGCCACTTACGTCTGGTCGATGGTCATGGCCTACGACCAGAGCAAGCAGGCCAAGGCACCGCAATCCTGGGCGGACTTCTGGAACGTGGCCGACTTCCCGGGCAAGCGCGGCCTGCGCAAGAGTGCCAAGTACACCCTGGAAATCGCGTTGCTGGCCGACGGCGTCAAGGCGGACGACGTGTACAAGGTCTTGAACACGCCCCAAGGCGTGACGCGGGCCTTTGCCAAACTCGACCAGATCAAGCCGAACATCCAGTGGTGGGAGGCGGGCGCGCAACCGGCGCAGTGGCTGGTGGCCGGGGACGTGGTGATGAGCGCGGCCTACAACGGCCGGATCGCCTCGGCGCAAAAGGAAGGCATGAAGCTGAGCATTGTCTGGCCGCAGAGCCTGTACGACCCGGAATACTGGGCGGTGGTCAAAGGCACGCCGAACAAGGCGTTGGCGGAAAACTTCATCGCCTTTGCCAGCCAGCCGCAGGCGCAAAAAGTGTTCTCGGAAACCATCCCTTACGGGCCGGTGCATCGCCAGACCCTGCCATTGCTGCCCAAGGACGTGCAGGAGCAACTCCCAACCGCCGAAGCCAACCTGGCCGGTGCCCGGGCGGTGGATGCGGAGTTCTGGGTCGACCACGGCGAGGAGCTTGAACAGCGCTTCAATGCCTGGGCTGCCCGGTAACACAGGCACCGCATAACCCCTGTAGGAGCGGCGGTGCGGCGATCCGACTTGCTCGCGAAAGCGGTATGTCAGTCACATTGATGCTGGATGTGCCGCCGTCTTCGCGAGCAAGCCCGCTCCCACAAAGTGTGGCGCACACAGGACCCCGTGGGAGCGAGCTTGCTCGCGATGAGGCCATCAGATCCAACATCTTCGTTGACTGATCCACCGCCATCGCGAGCAAGCTCGCTCCCACAGGGATTTTGTCGTTCAGTTGTTACTGTGTGCTGATCATTTATTGGTTTTTCCTGCTGATAAATAGCCATTACTGCGCAATGTTTTTTAAGGTTTAAAGGCACAAATTAACTAATTTTCCTCCCCGCGCTCTTTGTCCATGATCGCCTCCAACAAGAAATGCGCAGGTACGTCTTGCGCACACCGAAGTACGAACACGTACTCATCCTTGCCTTGGAGTTCGTCATGTCCACCACCGCTTCATCCGCCCCGCTCATCGAGAAACACACGATCGGGTACGTTCCCCCTGAGGATCGCCACGGAAAGGTCAAAGATCTGTTTACCCTGTGGTTCGGCGGCAACATCGCGCCGTTACCCATCGTCACCGGCGCGCTCGGCGTGCAGTTGTTTCACTTGAATCTAGTCTGGGGCATTGTCGCCATCATCGTTGGCCATCTGGTTGGCGGTGTGCTGATGGCGCTGCACTCGGCCCAAGGCCCGCAGATGGGCATTCCGCAGATGATCCAGAGCCGCGCCCAGTTCGGTTCGCTGGGTGCGCTGCTGGTGGTGGTGATTGCCGGCGTGATGTACATCGGTTTCTTCGCTTCCAACATCGTCCTGGCCGGCAAGTCGCTGCATGGTGTGGTCGAAAGTGTGCCGGTATCGGTCGGCATCGTTCTCGGCGGCCTCGGCTCCGGGATCATCGGTATCATTGGCTACCGCTTCATCCATGTGCTCAATCGCATCGGCACCTGGGTGCTGGGCCTCGGCATCGTGCTGGGTTTCGGCTACATCCTGACCCACGTCCAGACCGACGACTTCCTGACCCGCGGCAGTTTCAACATCTCCGGCTGGCTGGCCACGGTGTCGCTGGCGGCGCTCTGGCAAATCGCGTTCGCGCCGTACGTGTCCGATTACTCGCGCTACCTGCCGAAGGACGTCAAGGTCAGCTCGACCTTCTGGGCGACTTACCTCGGCTCGTCGCTGGGCTCGATCCTGTCCTTCGTGTTCGGCGCCGTTGCCGTATTGGCCACGCCCGTCGGCATGGACACCATGGATGCGGTGAAACTCGCGACCGGCGCCATCGGCCCGTTGATGCTGGTGCTGTTCCTGCTCAGCGTGATCAGCCATAACGCCCTGAACCTGTATGGCGCCGTGCTCTCGGTGATCACCCTGCTGCAAACCTTCGCCCACCGCTGGATTCCGACTGCTTCGAGCCGGGCGGTGCTGTCGCTGGTCATCCTGGCCGGTTGCTGTGTGGCGGCCATCGGCGCGTCGGCGGATTTCATTGGGCACTTCGTCGATCTGGTGCTGGCCTTGCTGGTGGTGCTGGTGCCGTGGACCGCGATCAACCTCATCGACTTCTACGCGATCCACAAGGGCGACTACGACATCGCCTCGATCTTCCGCGTCGACGGTGGCATCTATGGGCGCTTCAATCCGCAGGCGCTGCTGGCCTACGCCATTGGCATCGTGGTGCAGATTCCGTTCATGAACACGCCGATCTACACCGGCCCCGTGGCGGTGCATATCGACGGTGCGGACCTGTCGTGGCTGGTCGGTCTGCTGGTCACCACACCGCTGTACTACTGGCTGGCGAACCGTGATACGGCTTACCGTCGGCGCCAGAACATGGCCGGGTTGATGCCAACCAACGGTTGATCGGGCATCCGGGGCCGGCGTATCGGGTTGAACGGTTGTGAGCGTCAGGGATGGCCGTTTTTCAGGCGTATGGTTATGCTCAGCACGTTTACCAATCGCCAAATAAAAACAACCACAGTGAAGCCATGAGCCAATCCGACACGCGTGCGACTGTTCTAGCGCTGTATCCAGAAGACTCCCGCGAGGCGGCGGCGCTGCTCAAGCAAGCAGTGCCGCTGATGGTTCGTCACAACATTCCGCCCAACCCGGTGCACTACGCGCTCTGGTACACCTACAGCAAAGGCCAGGAACCGGAACTCAATCGGCACCTGGACCGGGTGGTGGCCGACTTCGACTGTTTCCCGCCGGAGTCGGCAACCAAACTGTTTCGCGAGTACATCATCCGCGATGAGCTGGCGGATGCCCGCTCCGGGCAGCAGGACGCGATCAACCTGGTCGACGACATGGAGCGCGATGTTTCGCGCAGCGTGAAAGGTAACCAGAACTTCCAGGCCAGCCTTGGCCAATACCTGCAAATGCTTGAAGAGCCGGCCAGCGAGCGCTTGCCAAGCATCCTGATCCAGCTGCAACAGAGCACCCGGCTGATGCAGGGGCAGCAGGAGCACTTCCTCGCCCAGTTGCAATCGGCACAGCATGAAATCAAAAGCCTGCGCGACAAACTGGAGCGCGCCCAACTGGCCGCGACCCTCGATGGCCTGACCGAGTTGCTCAACCGCACCACCTTCAACCACAAGCTTGAACAGGCAATGAGCAACGCGGCGACCGGCGTGGCGTTGGTGATGCTGGATATCGACCACTTCAAACAATTCAACGACCAGTACGGCCACCCCTTGGGCGACCGCGTGCTGCAGCATGTCGCCCAGGTGTTGCGTGACTCGCTGCCCGCCGAGGCCTTTGCGGCGCGTTACGGCGGTGAGGAGTTCTGTGTCGTGCTCAAGGATTGCCCGGATCTGGCCGCTGCGGGCACTTTTGCCGAGCGCCTGCGTCTGAAAATCCAGTCGCTGCGAGTCAAGGCCCGAGGCACCGACACCGTGCTGGACACCATCACCGCTTCGTTCGGCGTGGCCCATGCTCAACCCGGCGACACTCCGGAGAGCCTGCTGACCCGTGCCGATGACGCGCTGTACCAGGCCAAGCGCAACGGGCGCAATCAGGTACATCAATAGCCTGACGTACCCGTCACTACCGGGTTATCCGAGAATGAAGTACACCTTGCGCACTGGCGTGAGGTTTTCCCACGTGCCGTTGAACCCACTGGCTACGACGAAAGAGTCTCCCGGCCCGAACGTTCGACTGGTTCCGTCGGCATCGGTCAGTCGCACTGTGCCTTCCAGAATGTGGCAAAGCTCATCGTAATCACACTGGCAACGTTCCCGGTGCGGGCCAGCCTCCCAGATGCCGGCCACGGCGTTTTTCTCCGGCACCACAAAGTGCCGCCAACTCTTGCTGCGATAAGTCGCATCGACCACGGCCGGGTCGTTGATTTCAGTTTCACGGGGTGCAAGTTCGCGGGCGAAGTCGATGACGTGCCGGGGCAAGGCTGTGGGCATGGTGGTCTCCGGATCAGGAATCGAAACCGATGCCAAAGGCATCGAAGGTCTTGAGCAGCAGGTCGCGGTGCCCGTCGCGGTCTTCTCGCGCCAAAGAACGCTGGGCCAGTTTCACGCCGACATAACGCAACGGTTCGGGCGGAAAACGAAACGGTGCCTTGGAAGTCATCTGCAACTCGGTGCGTTCGGTGCGCTCGCCGGCCAACAGGTCGAGCATGTTCAGCGCGGCAAAGCGGCTGGCCGATACACCTTGCCCGGTGAAGCCCAAGGCATAGGCAACGCGGCCCTGATGTTCGCAACCAGTGAACATCGTGGTGCGTGCCGAGGTGTCGATGATTCCGCCCCAGGCATGGCTGAACCGCACATCGCTCAGGCGCGGGAAGGTCTGGTGAAACTGCTCGGCCAGGCGCTGGAAACTTTGCGGACGCTGGGTCAGGGCTTCGTCACGGCGCCCGCCGAAATGGTAGATGGCATCAAAGCCGGCCCAGAGAATGCGGTTGTCGGCGGTCTTGCGCAGGTAATGGAACTGATTGCCGGAATCGGCTATGCCGTAGCGGCCGGTCCAGCC
>NZ_AKJL01000167.1 GCF_000282355.1 Pseudomonas sp. GM49 | reverse complement strand
GGCGGTGGTGGCTGTGCCATCTGGCCAGCCGGTAATCCCCATCGCGGTGGCCAGTTCGCCGGCTGCAGCGGCTAGACCGAAACGGGTCGCAGCACGATGCGCCTGACCGCTCGCGGAGGAGGGCAGTGCCTTGGCGATAAAACCCTCCATGGTGTGGCGCAGAATCGCCGACCAGCCATGTCGCTTGTCGGTCTCACATAGGGCCGATAGGAAGGCGGCGAGCGGTGTACCGTAGTACTTGGCCACACGTGCTTTGAGTGCATCGGAGAGGGCAGCGGCGTCATCAAAACCATTCAGCACATCGAACATTCCGAGGCCTTTGCTGGCGTCCGCTGGCACGGCGAGCATGCGCACTTCCATGCCGGCTTTGAGCTCCTTGTTGGCTTCGGCCATGTGCTGCGCCAAGGTCTTCTCGCCGGTCGAGAGAAACAGTAGGCGCCATTCCTGTACCTGTCGGCTTGCTTGTCCTCGATCATTGGCGCGAGCCTTCCCGGTGCCGTTACCAAGCATGTACACCGTCTCGCCAATGATGCGCGGGTCGCACATGCCGATTTCATCCAGCACCAGAAGCCCGTCGGAGTGCGCGGCGGCGATGGATTCCAGAGCGTTATCCGTCGAGCGCCAGGAACGCACCAGACGCGGCCCGCCATAGATCGAGGCGGCCACTTGCAGGTGGGTGGTCTTGCCGCCCGAGCTGTCACCGTAGAGGTGAAATCCGCCGGACTCATGACCGAGCAGGTGCAACAGCGGACCGGCAAACGCCACGCTGGCCACAAACGCCAAGCGGTGATTACCGATGCACAAGGCGCCGATTTGTTCTTGCCACTGCTCTAGGGTGCCGGCTTCGCTGATTGGTGGAAGCTGCACACCGGCCTCATAGAAGTGCAGGTGCTCATTGTGCGAACCGACCTGTTGTTCGGGAAGTAGGAAGGCACTGTCATGCCAGCCCAAACGAGTGACTAGTCGTGCGCGTTGGGCACTGTCGAAGCTGCCAAGATAACTCTGCAGGTCATTGCGGGCATTACGTCCGGAGCGGCTGCCAGCCAGACGCAGACCCATGTCCACGAGCGGGCCGAGCACGTCCTTGCCGAAGTCGCCGGTCATGGTCCGCGCCGGAATGTTCCAGCGCTTTTTCGCTCCGTCCGGATCGTCGAACTCGACCAGCAAACCCCAGTTGTGACCCTGCGCATCTCGGGTGCGAGCCAAGATTTCCAGCGGCGAGCACACGGGGCGCGCTTCGCCATCGTCCCCGGAATAAAACACTCCTTCTGATGTCAGGCGGAAGCCGCCGGGCAGTAGATCATTTTTGGGTTTCGCGGCGCGCTTGATCGTCGGCTTGGCCTTGGATTCGGATGGTTCGGACGATGTTTTCTCCGGCTCAACACGAGACAATTCGCCACTACGTTGCAGCTCGGCGAAATGCGCCGTCGTCCAACCTTTGGTTTCGGCGTCGGCCGCGTCGTCGCCTTCGTCCCATTGCCCACCGTTGGCAAAAATTGGTTGGCCATTCTTGAAGGTGGGCTTGCGTTTGAATACGTCCAGGGCGATCACGCGCACCGACGCGGCGCCGATTTGTTGCAGTTGTTCAGCGACGGCGTCCATGCAGCTTTTACCACTGGCGTCGTTATCTGGCCACAACACCACGGACCGGCCTTTGAGCGATGTCATGTCAGCTTTGTGCCAGGAGTTCGAGCCGTTCGGCCAGCACGTGGCCACGTAGTTGGGCAGCAGATCCGCCGCGGCGTCAGCGGCCTTCTCGCCTTCGCACAGAATCACGTGGGCCTCTGCTCGTTGCGCCAGTTCATCCAAACGCAGCAGAGGACGTGGCTCAGGCAGGCCCTGCCAGCGCCATTGTTGAGTTTGGCCGTCGGCCCGCTGGCACCAAGTCAATGGTGCAAACACCTTGCGCGGTTTGCCGTTTTCATCCGGGCCCAAGTCGAAACGGTAGAGCGCCATGACCGGTTGGCCTTGAGCGTCGCGATAAATCCAGACTTTGGACGGTGTGCCGTGCTGTCGATGTTTTGTTGGGCATTTACTCATGGCCTCAGCCGGGATCGGCTGAATGGCGAGCCATTCCTGTGTTTTGCTTTTGCTGTGTTCCGGCTTCGCTTGCACGACCCCAGCGGAAACGCTGAGCAGGTCCGCCAGCTTGTTGCAGGCCTCGACGTCGGTGCCGCCATCCAGATAGCGCACCAGATCGATCAGATCGCCGCCTTTGTCGTCAGTGGCAAAATCCGCCCAAGTGCCTTTGCTCAAGTTGACCTTGAGGGAACCTGCGCGCTTGTCGGCGCGGGTTGGATTGGGAGCGGTGTATTCCTTGCCGCCGTCGACGCGTTTGCCGTTGGGCAGCCAGTGAGCAAGTACACGATCAATGTTCTGTAATGCAGCGGCTTTGACTTGGGCGAAGGTAGGGCGACGGGCATGGGATGTAGGTGCATTCATACGCCACCGCCTTGGGCCAATTGCAACCCACTGGTTACGTCATCGATGATCGCCTTCGCCATCTCGCTCAAATAGTGCGAAGCCCACACCATTGCCCCGTTATCATTCTCTATGCCGCTCAGACAGGTGAGCTTGTTCACGCAGTCCATGAGTAGAGAGGCTTGTTCGAGTGCCTCTTCGCAGGAAATGCCGGCATTGATACGGAACAGTGGCTGATTCTGAGCATTGCATTTGGCAAAGGTGGCGCCGCCAACGGTATTGATCAAAATGGAAGGGCTCATTGGGTGCCTCCATTCATAGCTCGTCGGGTGGAGTTGTCAGCGTGCAGGGCGAGGGTGCGGATCAGTCCCAAGGTCCCGCGAACGTCCCACAGGGCGGCTGCGATGACGTGGTTGGCTAGATGTGGTCCATCGCACTCGAACTGATCTTCAAGAAGCAGGAGCACAGAGCTGGCTCGATCTACTGCACAGGTGATGGCATCAATCGGAATGCCTGCCTCGGTGTCTGTACTGACACACAGCAAATCCTCTGGCAGGGCGAAATTCAGAGCGCTGATCATTGAACACCACCTGCGGCTTCGAGCGCGCGAGCTTTGACCATGTGAGCGTTGTAACGGGTGAGGCGTGTAGCGAGACTGGAGTTGGCGTGTAAAGCGGCGAGAGCCATTGCACGGTGTGCAGCAGCGCGAATTTTGGACGGATTGAGGGCGTGCATGGGGTGAAACTCCTATTGTTGAGGAGCTACCACCGTCCGCCGTCAAACGAATTAGGGTGGTAGCTGTGCGCAGGTTGACGGACCGGGACAATAGGAACCCGGCAGACCCGAAGGTCTCCCACGCACAGCCACCATAAAACAGGAATGCGGGCACAAAAAAAGCGCCTGCAATCGTAATGGGGGCGCCTGTGCGCCTATTGTTGATCGGGCCGTCAAACCCGGTCGCTGATTTTGCAGCGACGGCCAGAGAGTAACGCCGTGTTTTTAAAAGTGCAACCGTGCGGAGATCTTGCGCATTTTTTCGATGCGTCATAAATTGTGCGGGCATATAGATTTACCTCAACGCCTTCGGATCGCTCCCGGGGGCGTTTTCGTTAGTGCTGGGTAGTGACTGGGCGGGCGAGGGTGAGCCATTGCAAGTGGTATCCTCGGCGTGCCCTTTGCTGCACCTGCTGTAGCGCTTCGGGATTGCGCAGCAGGTTTGGAATCAGCTCGCGAGCGTCACTGATCACCACGTCTGCTGGCGGCTGAACCGCTAACAACGTCCACTCCAGGTTCTGCCACAGCACGATCAACACCTGAGCGCCGGCTGAGATCGCCTGATCGCGGAGGGCAAGTAAGCGCTGGCGTCCTTTGATCTCTGCGGATGAAGGTAGAGACGCTTCAAGTACGCCTACGAGATCCAATGCTTGGTGGGGAAGAAAGGTCGGAGTCATGCAGCCTCCTGCACGCTGGCAAACAGTGGCGGTGGTGTTTCGCCTTTGAGCCAAGCCAGGATCTTGCTGTCCTCTGCGCACCGTCGGCGATGTTCTACCGCGAGCAAATCGCGTCGTTGTGCCAAGCATTCATCGACATAGCTGGTCAGATCGGAGGTCATGCGCATTTCACGATGAAGGCGTTCGCTAGCGTTTTTTTCCTCCGCAAGATCCTGCTCTGTGAGGTGTCGCCACACCGTGGGATCGTTGGCGTAACCAGTCGATTGATCAACCAACCAGTACGTGACCCAGTCGGTCAAACCAAGCGATTTTAAGGCGGCGCGGCGGCCTTCTTTCATCGCGAAATGCCCAGTGCCGTGAATGCTGGAAAACTCTCTGCGTACCGCGTTTTTGCGGATCAGTTCAGGCAATTCCCAAGGATTGGGTTTAAGCGGAAGGACTAGGCCATCAGGGTTGAAAAAGAAGGCTTCTTGTTCCTCCCCGTTCCAACTCACACCCGCGATGGTGCGGTGCCGCCAGTTGATTGCATCAGGTTGATAGAGTCGGAATCCGACGCTGTAGGAGTCGAGAAACGGCCCCTTGAATGGGCTGTAGTTGCGCTTCATGCGGCCACCTGGTCACGCGCCTCGATACGGCTGCGCGCCCATGCCTGAACTTCGGAAAGAACCCAAGCGACAGGTGCCCCGCGAGCGTTGCTGTTGCTCAATTTGACGGGCTGGGGAAAGCCGCAATCGGGACGCTGCATAAGCTTGTAGATGGTCGAGCGTTTCATGCCAACGATGCCCTCGACTTCGGGCATGCGGATCAAAGTCGAAGACGCATCGAATAGTGGGCTAGCAATTGCAGAGGTGAGGCGGGGGAATTCGGTAATTGAGGTTTTCACAGATCTTGCTCTCGATAGGTTTGGACGAGAGCAATGATCTAGGTGAGGAAAAACGGTGAGCAGTTCACTTCCAATTGAAATTTCTGGTTTACAGCACGAGATTGCGTATGAGGATGGTCTCCACGCTCTTACGTGTCAGTGCCTTTTCGGTTTCGAGGGTGATCCATTTGGGACGCTGGTTCGGTGATTTAGCGACTTCACGTTCCAGCCACGCATGCACAGCCGTTTTGATGTTCCTCTCAGGCATTCCGCTCGCCAAGTAGTGGCGGGCCTGATTAACGATTGCCGCGTCGCGGGCACTGATGTCCTTAGTACGCTCGATTCCACTGATGATGCCGCCTTTTTTGCGGATGGCATTCTTGATAGCCTGATCAGCGATGGGCGTCAGCTCGTCATTGATCAAGCAGGGTAGGGAGGTGATCGGCTCCAGATGGAGGACATACTGATCAAGTGCCTGGGTGCGTTCGCCCGGGTCGATTTGCATCTCCACGAACTGGCAGTAGAAATCCCACGGCCAGTCAGTTGGAGGTTCAGCTACATGTAACCACGCCTGTTGATCGGCGACACACATCCAATCGGTCAAGATCCCTAGCGCTTTCACGGCACAGGCCATGATGTATGCAGCATGCGCCTCTCGCTCCGACGCCGAATAACAGTTGGTGTACTGGCGAACCCAATGCGCGAGGCGCGCTCTGTGGTCGGTGGAGGCATACTGGAAAATTGTCTCTTCATGCACCGTTGCCTTGATGTACATGCTGCTTAAATCGCTATCGATGTCGCCGGTCTGAATGCGCAGACAGCACTGATCGATTAAATAACACACGTCAGTGAGCTGTTCGCGGCAGAGTCCGTAGAGCGGTTGGGCAGAGAGATACGCGATCAGGCCAGACGTCAGCGCTGTACGAGGAGTGATTTGGTGGTCAATCATCGCCAAGTATCTCTTGTATCGCGTAACGCTTGATCCCACGCCCTACGTTTTGCAGGCGTAACCAGCGAGAGTTGTGCTGTAGCCGAGTACGCCGAGCATCGGCCCGCAGCAGGCGAGGGCTTGTTCTGGCGTTACACGTTAGGTCGGCGTTACATCGGGTGTACGGAAAGTCGCGCAAGCGTGTAACAGCTGTGAAAGCCAATGAAGCCGGGTGTTTGGCCAAGGCCGTTACACGAGTAACACCCGTAACACGCATTTTTGAGGGTGGCTGTATGGACGTACTCATACCGCTTTCCCGAACTGTCCCTTGATAACCTTTCCGCTTGCTAACGCATCGAGGTGATCCGCATACCACTGCATCATTTTCACTCGGTGCTCAAGGTATTGAGCCTTGTTGTATACACCAGAGATTCCCTCTTCTTTGTGAGCAAGCTGCGCTTCGACATGCTCTTTCGGCCAACCGTGTTCCCTGAGCAGAGTGCTAGCGGTATGGCGAGTGCCATGGCC
Source organism: Pseudomonas sp. GM49 (assembly GCF_000282355.1). Taxonomy (GTDB): domain Bacteria; phylum Pseudomonadota; class Gammaproteobacteria; order Pseudomonadales; family Pseudomonadaceae; genus Aquipseudomonas. The sequence continues at coordinate 19,373 of NZ_AKJL01000167.1, read as the reverse complement.
AACCAAGCGACCTTTGTAACCAACAGTCGCAAAGACTTTGTTTATGGTGTTTTCACTGATGGTCGGGTTCTTAGCGCCGACTCCGGGGAACAGCCATCGACTGCGCCCGGTGAGACAGTGGAGTTCTTTGAGTGCGGATAGCGCCTGCTTAGGAAGTGGGCACACGAAATCCCTGCGCATCTTCATCTTCGCGGCAGGTGTCGTCCAGATCGCTTTATCAAGGTCGAACTCTTTCCATTCAGCTAAGCGAACCATTCCCGGTCTCGATGCCGTCCATATGCAAAGCCATGCCGCAGTTCGGGCTGTTAATCTGCTGGGTGTGTTTTTCAGCGCGGTCAGAAAGTCACCAAGCTCAGGTTCCAGCAAATGAGGATGCTGTTGAGTTTTTGGTGCTTGGGCGGCGATATCACGAAGACGGCTCCCTGGGTCGTTTTCGGTCAAGCCCAATCCAATGGCTCTACCGAAGATCTGATTGATCCAGGTGCGACACTTTTCCGCTACGTTGTGAGCGTCTCTCGCTTCTATGGATGCTTGGAGATCTGCGCAATCTGTGCGGGTAATTTCGTCGAGAGGTTTATCCCCCAGCGCGGGGAGGATGTCCTTGTTGAGGTACGTCCGGATCTTATTGAGGGTGGAAGGGGCAAGACCCTTTTCTTCTTTCGCCTTTAGCCAGGCGTCGGCAGCCGCGCGGAAGGTTCTAGTTTTAGCCGCATCGATTGCAGCTTTCGCGGATCGCTTTTGCTCAAGGGGGTCGGCACCGCTACTCACTACCTTTCGTAGATCAGCAGCTTTGTCCCGTGCCAACGCACCACTTACTTCCGGGTAACCCCCGAGCCCCATCCAAGCCCAATTGCCCGCCGGGCGTTTGTAGCGGAGCTGCCAGGATTTACCACCATCTGGTTTAACCCTGAAGTAGAGGCCGTTTCCGTCTAGCTCTCGGTATTCCTTTGATTCCGGCTCCAGTCCCGCAAGTGTTGTGTCAGCGAGAGGGCGGCGCTTGATGTCTGCGCGCTTCATCCTTGTATCCCAAAGTTCGGTACTTTTCTCAGGATACAAGCAGGGATACAGGGATACAACGGATATGGGGAGACAGGGGTAGACAGACAGGCACAAAAAAACCGGCCAAGTGGCCGGTTTCTCTGGGTCTGAGAGGCTGGTAGAGACTCTCAGATACAGCTATGTGGTGCCCCGAGGGAGACTCGAACTCCCACTCCTTTCGAAAACGGATTTTGAATCCGCCGCGTCTACCAATTCCGCCATCAGGGCTCAATGGCGGCGAAGTATAGAGATGAGATAACCGCTGGTCAATCAGGTACATGGAGAATTTTTGATAATTCCGCTAGACTTCCCGGCCCTGCTAGACGAACCCCATCATGCGCGTTGCTGACTTTACTTTCGAGCTCCCCGATTCGCTGATCGCTCGCCATCCTTTGGCCGAGCGTCGCAATAGTCGCCTGTTGACCCTGGATGGGGTCAGCGGCGCCCTGGCACACCGTCAATTCACTGATTTGCTGGAGCATTTGCGTCCCGGCGATTTGATGGTGTTCAACAATACCCGGGTGATTCCGGCGCGGCTGTTTGGCCAGAAGGCTTCCGGCGGCAAGCTGGAAATCCTGGTGGAGCGGGTGCTGGACAGTCATCGCGTGCTGGCCCATGTGCGGTCCAGCAAGTCGCCCAAGCCTGGGTCGAAGATCCTGATCGACGGCGGTGGCGAGGCCGAGATGCTGGCGCGTCACGATGCGTTGTTCGAGCTGGGGTTCACTGAGGAGGTGTTGCCGCTGCTTGACCGTGTCGGGCACATGCCGTTGCCTCCTTATATAGACCGCCCGGATGAAGGCGCGGACCGCGAGCGTTACCAGACCGTCTACGCCGAGCGTTTGGGCGCGGTGGCGGCGCCGACGGCGGGGCTGCATTTCGATCAGGTGCTGATGGAGGCGATTGCCGCCAAGGGCGTCGAGACGGCGTTCGTGACCTTGCACGTTGGCGCGGGTACGTTCCAGCCGGTGCGGGTCGAGAAGATCGAAGACCACCACATGCACAGCGAATGGCTGGAAGTCGGCCAGGACGTGGTCGACGCCGTTGCCGCCTGTCGCGCGCGCGGCGGTCGGGTGGTGGCGGTGGGGACCACCAGCGTGCGTTCCCTGGAAAGCGCCGCCCGCGATGGCGTGCTCAAGCCGTTCAGTGGCGATACAGACATTTTCATCTACCCGGGCCGGCCGTTTCATGTGGTCGATGCCTTGGTCACCAACTTCCATTTGCCCGAATCCACGCTGTTGATGCTGGTTTCGGCGTTTGCCGGTTATCCGGAAACCATGGCTGCCTACAAAGCCGCGGTCGACAACGGTTACCGCTTTTTCAGCTACGGTGATGCGATGTTCATCACCCGTAATCCCGCTCCAAGCGGCCCAGAGGAAACAGTATGAGTCGCACCTGTCGTATGTCTTTCGAGCTGCTTGCCACCGATGGCAAGGCTCGTCGCGGTCGTTTGACCTTCCCGCGCGGTACCGTCGAGACCCCGGCCTTCATGCCGGTGGGCACTTACGGCACGGTCAAGGGCATGCTGCCACGGGATATCGAGGCGACTGGCGCTGAAATCATTCTGGGCAACACCTTCCACCTGTGGCTGCGCCCTGGCACGGAAGTGATCAAGAAGCACGGCGACCTGCACGATTTCATGCAGTGGAAAGGCCCGATTCTGACTGACTCCGGTGGTTTCCAGGTGTTCAGCCTGGGCGCCATGCGCAAGATCAAGGAGGAGGGCGTGACCTTCGCCTCTCCGGTCGACGGCGCCAAGGTGTTCATGGGCCCGGAAGAGTCGATGCAGGTCCAGCGTGACCTGGGCTCCGACATCGTGATGATTTTCGACGAATGCACGCCGTACCCGGCCGACGAAGACGTCGCCCGCGTGTCGATGGAGTTGTCCCTGCGTTGGGCCCAGCGCTCGAAAAACGCCCATGGCGACAACACGGCGGCGCTGTTCGGTATCGTTCAGGGCGGCATGCACCAGGACCTGCGCATGCGCTCCCTGGAAGGCCTGGACAAGATCGGTTTCGACGGCCTGGCCATCGGCGGTCTGTCGGTGGGCGAGCCCAAGCACGAGATGATCAAGGTGCTGGATTACCTGCCGGGCCAGATGCCGGCTGACAAACCTCGTTACCTTATGGGCGTTGGCAAACCGGAAGACTTGGTTGAGGGTGTGCGCCGCGGTGTGGACATGTTCGATTGCGTGATGCCAACCCGTAATGCCCGCAACGGGCATCTGTTCATCGATACCGGCGTGCTGAAGATCCGTAACGCGTTCCATCGCCATGATGATTCGCCGCTGGATCCGACCTGCGATTGCTATACCTGCCAGAACTTCTCCCGCGCTTATCTGCATCACCTGGACAAGTGCGGCGAAATGCTGGGAAGCATGCTCAATACCATCCATAACTTGCGCCATTATCAAGTGCTTATGGCTGGTTTGCGCGAGGCTATTCAACAGGGTACATTGGCCGCCTTTGTCGATGCCTTCTACGCCAAACGCGGGTTACCTGTTCCGCCTTTGGACTGAGTTTTCTGACCCCAAGAATCAACATTTGCAACTGGAGTGCTAAATGAGCTTTTTTATCTCTAATGCCATGGCAGACGCTGCTGCACCTGCGGCAGCCCCTATGGGCGGCGGTTTCGAGTGGATTTTCCTGGTCGGCTTCCTGGTCATCTTCTACCTGATGATCTGGCGTCCACAGGCCAAGCGCGCCAAAGAGCAGAAGAACCTGCTGAGCAGCCTGCAAAAGGGCGACGAAGTTGTGACCACCGGCGGCATCGCCGGCAAGATCACTAAAGTGGCCGACGATTTCGTCGTTCTGGAAGTTTCCGACACCGTCGAAATGAAATTCCAGAAAGGCGCCATTGCCGCCACGCTGCCAAAAGGCACGCTCAAAGCGATCTAAGTTTCAACTTCATATTCAATCGACGGGGCGCGCAAGGCGCCCCGCGTCATAAACGGGCGGCGTGATGCTGAACAAATATCCTCTGTGGAAATACATTCTGATCCTGGCGGTGCTGGCGGTCGGTCTGATTTATTCCGCTCCCAATCTTTATCCTGATGACCCGGCCATTCAGGTCAGCGGTGCAAGCACTGCGCTGCAGGTCAATCAGGCTGATCTGGATCGTGTGAGCGCTGCGCTCAAGGAATCCGGGATCAACGTCAAGGCAGCGACCCTGTCTGCCAGCGGCAAGGGCGGGCTGATTCGCCTGACCAAGGCTGAAGACCAGCTGCCGGCCAAGGATGTTGTACGCAAGGCGTTGGGTGATGACTACGTCGTTGCATTGAACCTGGCACAAACCACCCCGCAATGGCTGCGCAACCTCGCTGCGCACCCGATGAAGCTGGGTCTGGACTTGTCCGGTGGTGTGCACTTCCTGCTGGAAGTGGACATGGACAAAGCCCTCGATGCGCGCCTGAAAGTCTACGAAGGCGATGTAAAGAGCCTGCTGCGTAAAGAAAAGCTGCGCTATCGCAGCCTGCCGCAACTCAATGGTGCCATCCAGCTGGGCTTCGCTGATGAAGACAGCCGTGAACAGGCCCGTTCGATCATCCGCAAGAACTTCAACGATTTCGACATTGTTCCGGCCGACCTCAATGGTCAACCGGTGCTGCGTCTGGCGATGACCCCGGCCAAGCTGGCGGAAATCCGCGAATACTCCATCAAGCAGAACTTGACCACGGTACGTAACCGCGTCAACGAGCTGGGTGTTGCCGAACCGATCGTCCAGCGTCAGGGCGCCAACCGCATCGTGGTTGAGCTGCCGGGCGTGCAGGACACCGCCGAAGCCAAGCGTATCCTCGGCAAGACGGCCAACCTCGAGTTCCGTCTGGCTGCTGAGCCGGGTGCTTCGAAAGCCACTTCCGAATCCTTCGAGTTCCGTGAGGGCAAGCGTCCTCCTGCGCTGATCGAGCGTGGCCTGATCATCACCGGTGACCAGGTGACCGACGCCAAGGCTGGCTTCGGCGAGCACGGCACGCCGGAAGTGAACATTCGTCTGGACGGTCACGGCGGCGAGCTGATGAGCCGTGCGACCCGTTCGAACGTTGGTCGCAGCATGGCGGTGATCTTCATCGAGCAGCGTCCGGTGACCACTTACACCAAGCAAGTGATCAACGGCGTCGAGAAAGACGTGCCGGTTCAGAGCTTCAAGGAAGAGAAGAAGATCATCAGCCTCGCGACCATCCAGTCGCCGCTGGGTGCTCAGTTCCGTATCACCGGCCTGAACGGCCAGGGCGAGTCGTCCGAACTGGCGCTGCTGCTGCGTGCCGGTGGCCTGGCTGCGCCGATGTACTTTGCTGAAGAGCGCACCATTGGTCCTAGCCTGGGTGCGGACAACATCACCAAGGGTATCGATGCATCGCTGTGGGGCATGCTGTTCGTCTCGCTGTTCATCATGGCCATCTACCGCTTCTTCGGCCTCATCGCTACCGTCGCCCTGGCGGTGAACATGGTGATGCTGCTGGCCCTGATGTCGCTGCTGGGTGCAACGCTGACCCTGCCGGGTATCGCCGGTATCGTGTTGACCATGGGTATGGCGGTCGACGCCAACGTGCTGATCTTCTCGCGGATCCGTGAAGAGATCGCCGCCGGCATGACTGTGCAGCGCGCAATCAACGAAGGCTTCGGCCGGGCATTCACCGCGATTCTCGACGCCAACCTGACCACCTTGCTGGTCGGCGGCATCCTCTTTGCCATGGGCACCGGCCCGGTCAAGGGCTTCGCAGTGACCATGTCCCTCGGGATCTTTACCTCGATGTTCACGGCCATCATGGTGACCCGCGCGATGGTCAACCTGATCTTCGGCGGTCGTGACTTCAAGAAGTTGTGGATTTAAGGGGCTGCCATGTTACGTACAATCAACTTCATGGGCGTTCGCAACTTTGCGTTCGGCGTCACATTGTTCCTTACTGCGCTGGCAATGTTCAGTGTCTTCCACAAGGGCATGAACTGGGGCCTGGACTTCACCGGCGGTACGCTCATCGAGCTGACCTACGAGCGTCCGGCCGATGTCACCAAGGTGCGTGAGCAGCTGGTGACCGCGGGTTATCACGAAGCTATCGTGCAGAACTTCGGTGCAACTACCGACCTGCTGGTGCGTATGCCTGGCGAAGATCCGCAACTGGGTCACCAGGTAGCCGAAGCCTTGCAGAAGGTGGGTGGCGAGAACCCGGCGACGGTCAAGCGTGTCGAGTTCGTCGGCCCGCAGGTGGGTGAAGAACTGCGCGACCAGGGCGGCCTCGGCATGCTGATGGCGCTGGGCGGCATTCTGATCTACCTGGCTTTCCGCTTTCAGTGGAAGTTTGCGGTCGGTGCGATCGTGTCCTTGATCCACGACGTGATCGTGACCATCGGTATCCTGTCGTTCTTCCAGATCACCTTCGACCTGACGGTGCTGGCGGCGGTACTGGCGATCATCGGTTACTCGCTCAACGACACCATCGTGGTATTCGACCGGGTTCGTGAGAACTTCCGTGTACTGCGCAAGGCCAACCTGATCGAGAACATCAACATCTCGACCACGCAAACCCTGCTGCGGACCATGGCGACTTCGATCTCCACCTTGCTGGCGATCGCGGCCCTGCTGTTCTTCGGTGGCGACAACCTGTTCGGCTTCTCCATCGCCCTGTTCATCGGTGTTCTGGCGGGTACTTACTCGTCGATCTACATCGCTAACGTGGTGCTGATCTGGCTGAACCTGAGCACGGAAGACCTGATTCCTCCTGCCACTGCCGAGAAGGAAGTCGACGACCGTCCTTGAAGGAAATTTCCTGGGGTGGTGTAGTCCAAAAAAGGCGCGAGTTGAACTCGCGCCTTTTTTTGTGCTCCAAGGCTGGGAGAAGCGCGGACATGTTCCGCATGTGATGGTCCAGGAGGTTCATGTGAACAAGTCGATGCTGGTTGGTGCGGTATTGGGTGCTGTCGGTGTGACTGCCGGGGGTGCTGTGGCCACCTACAGCCTGGTAAAACAAAGCGGCCCTGAGTTTGCTCAGGTTCTAGCTGTTGAGCCGGTCAAGACACAAATCAAGACTCCACGTGAAGTATGCAAGGATGTAACGGTCACCCGGCAGGCGCCGGTGAAAGATCAACATCAGATCGCCGGTACGGTGGTCGGTGCGTTGGCAGGTGGATTGCTGGGTAACCAGATCGGTGGCGGCACCGGTAAGAAAATCGCCACGGTCGCGGGTGCTGTCGGTGGTGGTTATGCCGGCAACAAGGTGCAGGAAGGCATGCAAGAGCGTGATACCTACACCACGACCCAGACCCGCTGTAACACTGTTAACGACATCAGTGACAAGGTTGTAGGTTACGACGTGCGTTATTCGCTGGACGGCAAGGAAGGCAAAGTGCGTATGGATCGCGATCCAGGCAATCAGATTCCTGTGGATAAGGAAGGCAAGTTGATCTTGTCGGAGAATCAGGCGGCTCAGTGATCAGCTGACGCTGGATAAAAAAGAAGCACCCTGCGGGGTGCTTTTTTTGTGCCCACAATTTATGCGTCGCTACGTGCCCCTTGTAGGAGCGAGCTTGCTCGCGAAGAACCCAAGGGAGCAGCATTTATCCAGAATGCATGCGTTATCGTTAACGACCATCGCGAGCAAGCTCGCTCCTACAGTGGTTTGTGGTGATTTCGAGTGCAAATTCCAGGCATAAAAAAAGCACCCCGCAGGGTGCTTTTTCTGTCGCTGGAAGCTTAGCGCTTCAGCGAGGCCGGCAGGTGCGGCTGGATGGCCGTCAGGACTGCCTTGAAGCATTTGGTGTTGCCGGCAACGACGTGGCCTTTTTCAAGGAAGTCGTGACCGCCGGTGAAGTCGCTCACCAAACCGCCGGCTTCCTGGATCAGCAGGGCGCCTGCAGCCATGTCCCACTCGGACAGGCCCGACTCCCAGAAGGCGTCGAAACGGCCGGCGGCCACGTAGGCCAGGTCCAGGCTTGCCGAACCTGCGCGGCGGATGCCGGCGGTCTGGCCAACCAGGGCGCGGAACATGCCCAGGTAGTTGTCGAGGTTGTCCATCTGGTCGTCACGGAACGGGAAGCCGGTACCCAGCAGGGCGCCGTCCAGGCTGGTGCGGCCGCTGACGCGCAGGCGACGACCGTTCAGTTGAGCGCCGCGACCACGGCTGGCGGTGAATTCTTCCTGGCGAACCGGGTCCAGAACAACGGCGTGTTCCAGGCGGCCACGGTATTTGCAGGCGATGCTGACAGCGAAGTGAGGAATGCCGCGCAGGAAGTTGGTGGTGCCGTCCAGCGGATCGATGATCCACAGGTACTCTTCGCCTTCGATGCCGGTGCCGGCGTGCATGCCGGTCTCTTCACCCATGATCGAGTGATTCGGGTAGGCCTTGCGCAGGGCGTCGATGATTTTCTGTTCGGCGGCGCGATCCACCTCGGATACGTAATCCTTGGCGTCTTTTTCGTCGACCTTGATGGTATCCAGGCGCTCGATGGAGCGGAAGATCAATTCACTGGCGCTGCGGGCGGCGCGCAGCGCGATATTCAGCATGGGCTGCATGGATGTGTCACCTAAGGTTGTTAAAGAAAGCCGGGCATTCTATCAGAAAGTTTCTACAGGAGAAGGACGACGTTCGCTTTCATAGCTTAACGGTAGGTGTAGCTGTAAGATTCTGCTCCCGATTATTGTGTTCGAGAGCGCCTCCCTTGCTGCAAAACATTCGTGTCGTCCTGGTCAATACCAGCCATCCGGGCAATATCGGCGGGGCTGCGCGTGCCATGAAGAACATGGGGCTGTCGCGGCTGGTGCTGGTCGAGCCTCGTCTGTTCCCGCATCACGAGGCCGATGCCCGTGCCTCCGGTGCCGGGGACATCCTTGAAAACGCGCAAGTCGTCGCCACCTTGGAAGATGCCTTGGTCGGTTGCAACCTGGTGCTCGGTACCAGTGCCCGCGACCGGCGCATTCCCTGGCCGCTGCTCGATCCCCGCGAATGCGGCGCGAAAGTGGTCGAGGAAGCGGGGCAGGGTGCGGAAATCGCCCTGGTGTTCGGTCGTGAAGATTCCGGCCTGACCAACGAAGAGCTGCAGCGATGTCATTACCACGTGCATATTCCATCGGACCCTGAGTTCAGCTCGCTGAACCTTGGGGCGGCGGTGCAGGTGTTGGGTTATGAAGTGCGCATGTCCTGGCTGGCGGCCCAAGGTCAGCCGAGCAAGGTCGAGAAGGAAGAAGTGGCTTCGGTCAAAAGCGCTGAGCTGGCGACCATGGATGAACTGGAGCGATTCTATGAACACCTGGAGCAGACCCTGGTGGCCATCGAATTCCTCGATCCGGAAAAGCCACGGCACTTGATGGCGCGCCTGCGCCGGTTGTACGGACGCAGCTCGGTCAGCCGGGCGGAAATGAATATTTTGCGTGGCATCCTCACGGAAACCCAGAAAGCGGCCCGTGGTGAGCTTCTAAATCGGAAGGATTAATGATGTTCGAGCGTTTGCGTGAAGATATCCAGAGCGTATTCCACCGAGACCCGGCGGCGCGTAACGCTTTTGAAGTCCTGACTTGCTACCCGGGCATGCACGCCATCTGGATTCACCGTTTGTCGGCGATGCTATGGCGGGCGGACCTGAAATGGCTGGCGCGGCTGGTGTCGAACTTCGGCCGCTGGTTGACCGGGATCGAGATTCATCCGGGCGCCAAGGTGGGTCGTCGCTTCTTTATTGACCATGGCATGGGCATCGTCATCGGTGAAACCGCCGAGATCGGCGACGACGTGACCATTTATCAGGGCGTGACCCTCGGTGGCACCAGCTGGAATAAAGGCAAGCGCCACCCGACGCTGGGCGATGGTGTCGTTGTCGGTGCCGGCGCCAAGGTGCTTGGCCCGTTTACTGTTGGTGCGGGTGCCAAGGTCGGCTCCAACGCCGTGGTGACCAAAGAGGTTCCACCAGGTGCCACGGTGGTGGGTATTCCGGGGCGAATCATCGTCAAGCCCGACGAAGAACAGGACGCCAAGCGCAAGGCCATGGCCGAGAAAATCGGCTTCGATGCCTACGGCGTGACAGAAGACATGCCGGACCCGGTGGCTCGCGCCATTAATCAGTTGCTCGATCACCTGCAGGCAGTCGACGGGCGTCTGGAGGGGATGTGCGGGGCGTTGAAGGATCTGGGCAGTAATTACTGTGCGAAAGATCTGCCTGAACTGCGCGAAGAAGACTTCGCCTGTGTGAAGGACAAGGATCAGAGTCAGGCCAGCTGAACCGAGTTGACTGCATCGCGAGCAAGCTCGCTCCCACAGGAGATCGAGTTGTCCAGGCGGACGCGGTCCAATGTGGGAGCGAGCTTGCTCGCGATGAACGATGGCTCGGTATTACTGGCTGTTCATAGCCAGCCTTTGCTATGATGCGGCCGCTCTTTTGCGGGTAAACCTGACTAAAGTACTAGGTCTTATAGTTGACTTAAATACTCGGGAATTGCATACTCGCCTCATTCCGAACTCCGTGGTAATTGTCCATGCGACTGACTACAAAAGGCCGATACGCCGTGACCGCCATGCTTGATCTGGCGTTGCACGCGCAGCACGGGCCCGTGTCCCTGGCCGATATCTCCGAGCGCCAAGGCATCTCCCTGTCCTACCTCGAACAGCTTTTCGCCAAGCTGCGCCGCAGCAATCTGGTGTCCAGTGTGCGTGGTCCGGGCGGTGGTTACCAATTGTCCCGCGATATGCAGGGCATCCAGGTCGCCCAGGTGATCGATGCGGTAAACGAATCGGTCGATGCAACCAAATGCCAGGGGCAGGGTGATTGCCATTCCGGCGACACTTGCCTGACTCACCACTTGTGGTGCGATCTGAGCCTGCAGATTCACGAATTTCTGAGCGGTATCAGCTTGGCTGATCTTGTGACTCGCCGTGAGGTGCAAGAAGTAGCCCAGCGTCAGGACCAGCGCCGTTGCAACAGCAAGGTGCCGCGCCTGGACAAGATTGAAGCGTCCGCCGTCGAATGACAGCCAAAGAGCTAGCGGCACGCCAGCCAGCCTGATTTAGGAGATAGTCCATGAAATTGCCGATTTACCTTGATTACTCTGCGACCACCCCGGTTGATCCGCGTGTTGCGCAAAAAATGAGTGAATGCCTGCTGGTCGACGGAAACTTCGGTAACCCGGCGTCCCGTTCCCACGTGTTCGGCTGGAAGGCCGAAGAGTCCGTTGAAAACGCTCGCCGTCAGGTCGCCGACCTGGTCAACGCCGATCCGCGTGAAATCGTCTGGACCTCCGGTGCCACCGAGTCCGACAACCTGGCAATCAAGGGTGCGGCGCATTTCTATGCCACCAAGGGCAAGCACCTGATCACCACCAAGATTGAGCACAAGGCTGTCCTCGACACCATGCGCCAACTGGAGCGTGAAGGTTTTGAAGTCACCTACATCGAGCCTCGCACCGATGGCCTGGTGACGCCTGAAATGATCGAAGCGGAACTGCGTGATGACACCATCCTGGTTTCGGTCATGCACGTGAACAACGAAATCGGCACCATCAACGACATCGCAGCCATCGGCGAACTGACCCGCTCCAGGGGCATCCTGTTCCACGTCGACGCTGCTCAGTCCACCGGCAAGGTCGATATCGACCTGTCGAAGCTGAAAGTCGACATGATGTCGTTCTCTGCCCACAAAACCTACGGTCCTAAAGGCATCGGCGCCCTGTACGTAAGCCGCAAGCCGCGCGTACGTATCGAAGCGACCATGCACGGCGGCGGTCACGAGCGCGGCATGCGTTCCGGTACCCTGGCGACCCACCAGATCGTCGGTATGGGCGAAGCTTTCCGTGTAGCCAAGGAAGACATGGCTGCCGAGAACGTGCGCATCAAGGCCCTGAGCGACCGTTTCTTCAAGCAGGTCGAGCACCTGGAAGAGCTGTACGTCAACGGCAGCATGACCTCCCGCGTTCCGCACAACCTGAACCTGAGCTTCAACTACGTTGAAGGCGAGTCGCTGATCATGGCGCTCAAGGATCTGGCGGTTTCGTCCGGTTCGGCCTGCACCTCGGCATCGCTTGAGCCTTCGTACGTACTGCGCGCCCTGGGCCGCAACGACGAACTGGCCCACAGTTCGATCCGTTTCACCTTCGGCCGCTTCACCACCGAAGAAGAAATCGACTACGCCGCGCAGAAAGTCTGCGAGGCGGTTATCAAGCTGCGAGCTCTGTCGCCGCTGTGGGACATGTACAAAGACGGTGTCGATATCTCGAAGATCGAGTGGGCGGCACACTAACTATAGAAGCCGCCGGATACAGGTCCTGTAGCGACGCGGCGACTGACGCAGCGTAACTGCGGGGCCTCAAGAGCGGCCCTGATGAGTGAGGATTGAGAATCATGTCTTACAGCGAAAAGGTCATCGACCACTACGAAAACCCGCGCAACGTCGGCAAGATGGACGCGGAAGATCCTGATGTCGGCACCGGCATGGTCGGCGCTCCGGCGTGCGGCGACGTGATGCGCCTGCAGATCAAGGTCAACGACGCCGGCATCATCGAAGATGCCAAGTTCAAGACTTACGGCTGCGGTTCGGCTATCGCTTCCAGCTCCCTCGCCACCGAGTGGATGAAGGGCAAGACCCTGGACGAAGCAGAAACCATCAAGAACACTCAGCTGGCTGAAGAACTGGCCCTGCCGCCAGTGAAAATTCACTGCTCGGTACTCGCTGAAGACGCCATCAAGGCGGCTGTTCGCGATTACAAGCAGAAGAAAGGCTTGATCTGATTTTCGAGTTTTGGCGACGAGTAAGGAGTCACCGATGGCTATCAGCATGACAGAAGCGGCTGCTCGACACGTGCGGCGCTCCCTCGACGGGCGCGGCAAAGGTGAAGGGATTCGTCTGGGTGTTCGCACCACAGGCTGTTCCGGCCTTGCCTACGTGCTGGAGTTTGTCGACGAGGTGGTTGCAGAGGACCAGGTGTTCGAGAGTCACGGCGAAAAAGTGATCATCGACCCGAAAAGCCTGGCCTACCTGGACGGCACCGAGCTCGATTTCGTCAAGGAAGGGTTGAACGAAGGCTTCAAGTTCAACAACCCCAACGTACGCGGTGAATGTGGCTGCGGCGAAAGCTTCAACATCTGAGGCTTGTCGTGGGTACTCCTTGTCATTTCGCTTTATTCGAGCTGCAACCGAGTTTTAACCTGGACCTCGATCAGCTGGCTACGCGCTATCGCGAGCTGGCGCGCGGTGTTCATCCGGACCGCTTTGCCGACGCTTCCGAACGCGAACAACGGTTGGCCCTGGAGCAATCGGCGAGCCTCAACGAGGCCTACCAGACGCTCAAGAGTCCGCCCAAGCGCGCGCGCTACCTGCTCGCCTTGAATGGTGGCGAACTGCCGCTGGAAGTCACGGTGCATGATCCGGAGTTTCTTCTGCAACAGATGGAGTTGCGTGAAGAGCTCGAAGACTTGCAGGACAGTGCCGACCTCAACGGCGTTGCGGTCTTCAAGCGCCGCCTGAAGGCAGCCCAGGATGAACTGAACCAAAGCTTCGCAGCTTGCTGGAACGATGCCGCGCAACGCGAAAGGGCCGAACGCCTGATGCGGCGCATGCAGTTCCTCGACAAGCTCACCTACGAAGTGCGCCAGTTAGAAGAGCGCCTCGACGATTAACCCAGTGCCGCTCCGGTCGCACGCCTGATATACAGATAAGTCCTGATAACGATGGCCCTACTGCAGATCGCCGAACCCGGCCAAAGTCCTCAACCGCACCAGCGTCGTCTGGCTGTGGGGATCGACTTGGGCACTACCAATTCGCTGGTCGCTGCATTGCGCAGTGGTCTTTCCGAGCCTCTGGCTGACGCAGAAGGGCGGGTCATCCTGCCGTCTGCCGTGCGCTACCACGCCGATCGCGTCGAAGTCGGCGAGTCGGCCAAGCTGGCTGCCGCCACCGATCCCTTGAACACCGTGCTGTCGGTCAAGCGCTTGATGGGTCGTGGTCTGTCCGACGTCAAGCAATTGGGCGAGCAACTGCCGTACCGTTTTGTTGACGGCGAGTCGCACATGCCGTTCATCGAGACGATCCAGGGGCCGAAAAGCCCGGTCGAAGTCTCTGCCGATATCCTCAAGGTCCTGCGCCAGCGCGCTGAGGCGACCCTGGGTGGCGAGCTGGTGGGCGCGGTGATCACCGTTCCGGCCTATTTCGATGATGCCCAGCGTCAAGCCACCAAGGACGCGGCCAAACTGGCCGGTCTGAACGTGCTGCGTTTGCTCAATGAGCCGACGGCGGCCGCGGTGGCTTACGGTCTGGATCAGCATGCCGAAGGCCTGGTCGCCATTTATGACCTGGGCGGCGGCACCTTCGATATTTCGATTCTGCGCCTGACTGGCGGTGTCTTCGAAGTCCTGGCTACCGGCGGCGATAGTGCCCTGGGTGGTGATGACTTCGACCACGCGATCGCTGGCTGGATCATCGAGGGCGCCGGTCTGTCCGCTGACCTCGATCCGGGTGTGCAGCGCAATTTGCTGCAAACCGCCTGCGCGGCCAAGGAAGCACTGACCGATGCTGCGGCCGTTGAAGTTGCCTATGGCGACTGGAAAGCCGAACTGTCCCGTGAAGCTTTCAATGCGCTGATCGAGCCGATGGTGGCTCGCAGCTTGAAAGCTTGCCGTCGCGCCGTTCGCGATTCCGGCATCGAGCTGGAAGACGTGCATGCCGTGGTCATGGTCGGTGGTTCGACTCGCGTGCCTCGTGTTCGTGAAGCCGTCGCCGAAGCTTTCGCTCGCCAGCCGCTGACAGAAATCGATCCGGATCAAGTGGTGGCCATTGGTGCCGCGATCCAGGCCGATACGCTGGCCGGTAACAAACGTGATGGTGGCGAACTGCTGCTGCTCGACGTGATCCCGTTGTCCCTTGGTCTGGAAACCATGGGCGGCCTGATGGAAAAGGTGATTCCGCGCAACACCACCATTCCCGTCGCCCGTGCCCAGGATTTCACCACTTATAAAGACGGCCAGTCGGCCATGGCCATCCATGTGTTGCAGGGTGAGCGCGAGCTGATCAGCGACTGCCGCTCCCTGGCACGCTTCGAATTGCGCGGTATTCCAGCGATGGTGGCTGGTGCTGCGAAGATTCGCGTGACCTTCCAGGTCGATGCCGATGGTCTGCTCAGTGTTTCCGCCCGCGAACTGGGTTCGGGCGTCGAGGCCAGCATTCAGGTCAAACCGTCCTACGGCCTGACCGACGGCGAAATCGCCAGGATGCTCAAGGACTCGTTCCAGCACGCCAATGACGACAAGGTTGCCCGCGTGTTGCGCGAGCAGCAGGTCGATGCCCAGCGCCTGATCGAAGCGGTGCAGGGTGCTCTGGAGGCTGATGGCGATCGTCTGCTCGACGCCGACGAGCGCATGGTCATCGAGATGCAGGTGCAGGAACTGACCGAACTGATGAAAGGTACTGATGGTTACGCCATCGAGCAGCAGACCAAGCGTCTGTCGCAAGTGACCGACGCCTTTGCTGCCCGCCGCCTGGACTCGACGGTGAAAGCCGCGCTGGCGGGGCGCAACCTGAATGAGATTGAGGAATAACGATGCCGCAGGTCATTTTTCTGCCACACGAGAAGTTTTGCCCCGAAGGCATGGTTGTTGAGGCTGAGACGGGCATTTCCATCCTCGAGCTGGCCCATGAGCACCATATCGAGATGGAAAGCGCCTGTGGCGGCGTCTGCGCTTGCACTACCTGCCACTGCATCATTCGCGAGGGTTTCGACTCGCTGGAAGAGGCTGACGAGCTGGAAGAGGACTACCTTGATAAAGCCTGGGGTCTTGAGCGCGAGTCCCGTCTGGGGTGCCAGGCCAAGGTCGGTACCGAAGACCTGACCGTCGAAATTCCGAAGTACTCGCTCAACCACGCAGCCGAAGCACCGCACTGATTCAAGGAATTGTCATGAAACTCAAGTGGACTGATGTGCTGGAGATCGCGATCCAGCTAGCTGAAAGCAAGCCCGACGTGGACCCTATGTCGGTCAACTTCGTCGATCTGCGTACATGGGTGATGGAATTGCCCGATTTCGACGACAAGCCTGAGCATTGTGGCGAAAAGATCCTGGAGGCCATTCAGGCCCATTGGATCGAAGAACGCGACTGAGCCACGCCGCAGGTTAGGCAATACCCGAGAACCCGCGTATAATTCGCGGGTTTAATTTTTCGTAAATTACCGTTTCTGGAGTTACACCATGGCTGTTCAACGTACTTTCTCCATCATCAAGCCTGACGCCGTTGCTAAAAACGTGATCGGCGAGATCACCACTCGTTTCGAAAAAGCTGGCCTGCGCGTTGTAGCTTCGAAACTGAAGCAACTGTCCAAAGCCGAAGCTGAAGGCTTCTACGCTGAGCACAGCGCTCGTGGTTTCTTCAACGACCTGGTTGCCTTCATGATCTCCGGTCCGGTTGTCGTTCAGGTTCTGGAAGGCGAAAACGCTATCGCTCTGAACCGTGAGCTGATGGGCGCTACCAACCCTAAAGAAGCTGCTGCCGGCACCATCCGTGCTGACTTCGCTGACTCCATCGACGCCAACGCTGTACACGGTTCGGACTCCGAAGCCGCTGCCGCTCGCGAAATCGCATACTTCTTCGCAGCTACTGAAGTAACCACTCGCTAAGCATTGGCTTAAGAGTGAAGGTGAATCCATGACTACATCGACTGTAAAAACTAACCTGCTGGGTCTGACTCAGCTGGAAATGGAAAAATTCTTCGACTCAATCGGGGAGAAGCGTTTCCGTGCCGGTCAGGTAATGAAATGGATTCACCACTTTGGTGTCGATGATTTCGACGCCATGACGAACGTCAGCAAGGCCTTGCGCGAAAAGCTCAAGGCTG
Organism: Pseudomonas sp. GM49; assembly: GCF_000282355.1. Classification (GTDB taxonomy): domain Bacteria; phylum Pseudomonadota; class Gammaproteobacteria; order Pseudomonadales; family Pseudomonadaceae; genus Aquipseudomonas. The sequence continues at coordinate 2,544 of NZ_AKJL01000167.1, read as the reverse complement.
TTGCTGAGGTCCGTGGTCCGGAAGTGGTCAGCGAGGACATCTCCAGCGACGGCACCCGCAAGTGGGTGGTGCGCGTGGCGTCCGGCAGCTGCGTCGAGACCGTGTACATTCCCCAGGGCAAACGCGGCACCTTGTGCGTTTCGTCCCAGGCAGGCTGTGCCCTGGATTGCAGTTTCTGCTCCACCGGCAAGCAAGGCTTCAACAGCAACCTCACCGCCGCCGAAGTCATCGGTCAGGTGTGGATTGCCAACAAATCCTTTGGCAGCGTCCCGGCAACCGTCGACCGTGCCATCACCAACGTGGTGATGATGGGCATGGGTGAGCCGCTGCTGAACTTCGACAACGTCGTCGCGGCCATGCATTTGATGATGGACGACCTGGGCTACGGCATCTCCAAGCGCCGTGTGACCCTGTCGACCTCCGGCGTGGTGCCGATGATCGATGAGCTCTCCAAGCACATCGACGTCTCCCTGGCGTTGTCCCTGCACGCACCGAATGACGCATTGCGTAACCAATTGGTGCCGATCAACAAGAAGTATCCGCTTAAGATGCTGCTCGAGTCGTGCCAGCGCTACATGTCGAATCTCGGCGAAAAGCGCGTGCTGACCATCGAGTACACCTTGCTCAAAGACATCAATGACAAGGTCGAGCACGCGGTGGAAATGATCGAGTTGCTCAAGAACATCCCGTGCAAGATCAACCTGATCCCGTTCAACCCGTTCCCGCATTCCGGTTACGAGCGTCCGAGCAATAACGCGATTCGTCGTTTCCAGGATCAGCTTCATCATGCCGGTTTCAACGTCACCGTCCGCACCACCCGTGGTGAAGATATCGACGCGGCCTGTGGTCAATTGGTAGGGCAGGTGCTGGATCGCACCCGTCGCAGCGAACGTTATATCGCCGTGCGTGAATTGAACGCTGACAACGATATGGCTCAAAACGCTGCGGAATAACCGAGAGAGGATCTCTATGTCACTGCGCTTTGCGCTGCTTTTGCTGTTGGCCAGCCTGTGTGCTGGCTGCGTGCTTTCGGGCGACTACAACCCGATGAAGACCAGCAAGGGCCGTGATGAAGCGCGTGCGGCGTATGTGCAACTCGGTATCGGGTATTTGCAACAAGGCATGACCGAACGCGCCAAGGTACCGCTGAAAAAAGCGCTGGAGCTGGATGGGTCCGACCCGGATGCCAATGCGGCGCTGGGGTTGGTGTTCCAGGCCGAGATGGAACCGGAACTTGCCGACGAGCATTTTCGCCAGGCACTGTCTTCCCGTCCCGGCGATGCACGAATCCTCAATAACTACGGCAGTTTTTTGTTCGAGCAGAAACGTTACAAGGAAGCCTACGAGCGCTTTGAACAAGCCGCTGCCGATACCCTGTATCCTGAGCGTTCGCGGGTGTTCGAGAACCTGGGCATGACCGCTGCGATGCTCGGTCAGCGCGATTTGGCCCGGCAGCAACTGGAAAAAGCCCTGCGCCTGAATCGCCAACAACCACGTGCATTGCTGGAAATGGCTGAGTTGTCTTACGAAGACAGGCATTATGTGCCCGCGCGCGATTACTACGACCGTTTTAACCAGCTCGCCGAACAAAATGCACGTAGTCTATTGCTCGGCGTTCGACTGGCAAAAGTGTTTGAAGATCGCGACAAGGCCGCAAGTGCCGGCCTGCAACTAAAACGACTCTATCCCGGTACGCCGGAATATCAGCAATACCTGTCGGAGCAATGATGAAAGCGGCGCATCCCGAAGTTGTAGCAGCGAATCGCGTTAACCCTGGTGAGACTCTGCGCCAGGCCCGCGAAAGCAATGGCTGGTCGCTGGCCGAAGTGGCCCTCAAGCTCAACCTCACCGTCAATTCCCTGAGCAATCTTGAAGCGGGCCAATTCGACAAACTGCCTGGGCATACCTTTGCCCGCGGTTATATTCGTGCTTATGCCAAGTTGCTCGACATGGATCAGGCCGTTCTGGTCCAGCAGTTCGATCAATCCACCGGTACCGACTCCCAAGGCAGCAACGTCCACAGCCTGGGCCGTATTGAAGAACCGGTTCGGGTTTCCCACACCATTTTGCGTATTGTCAGCCTGCTGTTGCTGATTGCGGTGATCGGCGGCGGTTTTGTCTGGTGGCAGGATCAAACCTCGATGCGCACCAAGGACCTGATCGGTCTGGCTCCGGAACACGTTGAAGTCGAGGGCGCCGACGGTACGACACAGATTCATCCGCTGGACGAGCCGGAAGACCAGGCCGTCGTGGAAGGTCAGACTGAAGGCGGAACCGCCCTCGCGCTGCCACAGGCCGATACTCCGGATGAAGCACCTGAGCAGGCTCAGGCGACTGCACCAGCCGCCCCGGCAACGCCGACCGCACCAGCCCACACTGCCGCGCCCGTTGTCGCAACGCCGGTGACCCCGGCAACTCCGGCAACTCCGGCTCCGACAGCTCCGGCCGTCCCGGCCCCGGTGGTGGCTGCGCCGGTAGCCCCGAGCGCTCCGGCTCCTGCTCCAGCGGTAACCGCGCCAGTGGCCGGTCAAGGCCAGGTCCGGG
>NZ_AKJL01000166.1 GCF_000282355.1 Pseudomonas sp. GM49 | reverse complement strand
GTAGCAGCTGGCTTCGCCAGCTGCTACAGGGGATGCGGTACGGGGCCGGGGGTTATTGGACCATCCGATAGAGGATTATCTAACTTCCTCAACCCTGCCACGCCGCCCCATTCACCAGGTTCACCGGCCGCTCACCTGCCAGCGCCGCCAATAGATTGTCCACCGCGCAGCTGGCCATGGCTTCCCGCGTTTCATGGGTCGCCGAGCCTATGTGCGGTGTCGCTACCACATTGTCCAGCTGCAAGAGTGGCGAGTCGGGATTCAACGGCTCGCGCTCGAAAACATCCAGTCCCGCCGCGCGAATCTGCCCGGCACGCAACGCCTCGATCAGCGCCGCTTCGTCCACCACCTTGCCCCGGGAGATGTTGATGAAGATGCTCTGCGGGCGCATCAGGGCGAACTGTTCGGCGCCGATCAGGCCTTCGGTATCCGCGGTCAGTGGCAGCGTCAGGCAGATGAAGTCCGCTTGTTGCAGCAGTTCGGGCAGGGTCCGGTACTGCGCATTGAAACGCTGCTCCACCGCCGGTTTCGGCGAGTGGCTGTGATAGATCACCGGCATGCCGAAACCGCAATGTCCGCGCTGGGCCAGTGCCTCGCCGATGCGCCCCATGCCGATGATACCCAGGGTCTTGCCATGCACGTCGCTGCCGAAATGCGTGGGGCCGATGTTGCGCTGCCATCCGCCTGCGCGAACAAGGTTCGCCAGTTCCACGACGCGCCGGGCCGTGGCCAGGATCAAGGCGAAACCGGTGTCGGCGGTGGTTTCGGTGAGCACGTCCGGCGTGTTGCTGAGCAGGATGCGCCGCTCGCTCAGGTAGTCGATATCGTAGTTGTCGACGCCCACCGAAACGCTGGCAATGGCTTCAAGGTTCGGCGCCAGGTCGAGCAGTCCGGCATCCAGTTTCAGGCTGGCGCCGAGCAGGCCGTGGGCGCGGGGCAGGGCGTCGCGCAGCTTGGCCAGGCCTTCGCTGTCGAGGTTGTCGATCAGCGTCACTTCGGTCTGCTCTTGCAGGCGCGCCATCAACAGCGGCGAGAGTTTCTTGTACAGGACGACCTGTTTTTTCATGGTGTTCATCTCGACATCAATTCAGGAATGGGCTGTGGCGGTGCGCACTACAGTAGTCGTGGGCCGCTCCCGGTCGCTGGCGCCGGGCTTGAGGAAAATCGTCAGTACCACCGAGAACATCAACGCGCCGCTCATCAACAGGTACGACGCACCCGGCGAGCCGGTGGAGCTGTTCAGGTAGCCGACCAGATAAGAGCCGCCAAACGAACCGAGGGCGCCCATGCTGTTGATCAGCGCCATGGCGCCACCGGCAACGTTGGCCGGGAGGATTTCCGGGATGATCGCGAAGAACGGGCCGTAGGGCGCGTACATACAGGCGCCGGCAATCACCAGCAGCGTGTAGGACCACCAGAAATGCTCGGCCCCCAGGGCATAGGAGCCGTAGAACGCAATCGACGCGATCAGCAGCGGCGGCCAGACGAAGCGTTTGCGTTTTTGCAGCTTGTCCGAACCCCAGGACACCAACAGCATGCCGATCACTGCCGCCAGGTACGGCAACGCGGAGAGCCAGCCGGCCTGGACCATGTCCATCTGCGCGCCGGCCTTGAGGATCGACGGCAGCCAAAGCACGAAGCCGTAGACGCCGATGCTCCAGCAGAAAAACTGCAAGGCCAGGATGATCACTTTCGGCGAGCGGAAAGCTTCGGCGTAGTTCTTCACGGCCTTGATGCCAACCTGCTCGGCGGCCAGTGCGCTTTCCAGATCCTGCTTTTCCTGATCGTTGAGCCACTTGGCTTGTGACGGACGATCATCGGCCAGACGCCACCAGATGAAAGCCCAGAGCACTGCCGGCAAACCTTCGACGATGAACATCCAGCGCCAGCTGTAGTGCTGCACCAGATACCCCGACACCACCGACATCCAGAGCATGGTCACCGGGTTGCCGAGAATCAGGAAGGTATTGGCCCGCGAGCGTTCGGCGCGGGTGAACCAGTGGCACAGGTAGATCAGCATCGCCGGCATCACCGCGGCCTCGACCACGCCGAGCATGAAGCGAATGACGATCAGCCAATAGGCGTTGGAGACGATACCAGTCAAAGTCGCGAGGCTGCCCCAGAGGATCAGACTGACGAAAATCAGCTTCTTCACACTGTGTTTCTGCGCGTAGATCGCGCCAGGCACCTGGAAGAAAAAGTAGCCGAGGAAGAACAGCGCGCCGAGCATCGACGACAGGCCCGGCGTGATCATCAGGTCGGCGGCCATCCCGGAGGCGGCGGCAAAGCCGTAGTTGGCACGATCCAGATACGCCAGGCTGTAGGTAATGAACACGATGGGCATGATGTACCACCAGCGGCGGGTGGCGAGCGTTGCGGTTTTCATGAGTGGTGCTCCTGAGCTTGTTGTTTTTGTCGCAGCAGGTAACGGGTTGTTATTCAGTGCCTGTACTGGCCTCATCGCGAGCAAGCTCGCTCCCACATTGGATCTACGTTCGACATAAATCCCCTGTGGGAGCGAGCTTGCTCGCGATGGCGGTCTCAAATTCGCTGACCATTTCGGATCGGGTAGGCAACCCCTCCATATCCCCCCGACTCTGTACCGCACGGCTGCCAATCCAGTTGGCGCGCTTCACGGCGTCGGCAAAGCTATGGTTTTCCAGAAGTGCGCTGATCATGCCCACGGCAAAACCATCGCCGGCGCCCACCGTATCGACCACCGTTTCCACCGGCACCCCGGCGACGAAACCGGCATCCAGGTGCGTGCGGTAATAAGCACCGTGCGGCCCCAGTTTGATCGCCACGGCTTCGGCGCCCTGGTCGAGGTAGAACGCGGCGATGTCCGCCGGGTCTTCAAAACCGGTCAGCAAGCGACCTTCACTCAACCCAGGTAGCACCCAATGGGCGAGGGCGGCGAGGCGGTTGATCTCGGTGATCATTTGTTGCTCGCTGGCCCACAGGCCGGGACGCAGGTTCGGGTCGAAGGACACGCTGCGCCCGGCATCGCGCATGCGGGTCATCAATTCGAACGACATCTGCCGGGCCGTTTCCGACAGCGCCGGGGGGATGCCGGTGGCGTGCAGGTGCCGGGCCTTGAGCAATTCGGGGACGATCGAGTGCGACGACAGGTGACTGGCCGCAGAGCCGCGTCGGAAGTACTCGACCGAGGGGTCGCTGCCATCATCCGTGCGGGACTTGAGTTGAAAACCGGTGGGGTGGGCAGTGTCGATGTCGACGTGACGGCAATCCAGGCCTTCTTTTTCCAGGGTATCGACCACAAACCGACCCAACGAATCGGCCCCGACCCGGCTCAACCACGCCACCTTGAACCCCAGTCGCGACAAACCGATCGCAACATTGCTGTCAGCCCCGGCGATGCGTTTGTGGAAAGCGCTGACCTCGGCCAGGTCGCCAGCCTGCTCGGCGACGAACATCGCCATGGTTTCACCGAACGAGAGGATATCGATCTCAGACATGAGCGCTCTCCAACTGCCATTGGCCGAGGTGAGCGAGGGCGGCCACATGTTCGCGGGTCAGTTGCACCAGGTCATCGCCTTGCAGCGGATATTCCGCTGCCCGCATAACGCCTTGGGCCATGTGCCTCAGCAGGTGTTCCCACTGTTGCAAGTCGCTGGCGGCCGGCGGGATGGCGACCAGCTTGCCATCGGCGCGATGGGTGACCGCTTTGCAGTGCACATAACCGACGTGGCGTCCGAGAAGCCGCGCGGCGCTGGCGGCGGACTGGTCCTGCCAGTGCCAGTTGCCGATATCGAAGGTCATTTTGATCGGCAGCTTGTGCTGTTCGACGTCCGCGAAAAAACGCTGGAACGGCTCGATGCGACCACCGTGCAAGGTCTGGTCGTTTTCCACCAGTAACTGCACGGGGCTTTGCCCGAGCATGCGGGCGAGGGCCTGCAGGTCGCAGTTGTCTGTGAAATAGCCCAGCGACACTTTCAGCCAATTTGCGCCGAAGGCCCGGGCACGTTGCAAGGCGGCGATCAGCTCGGCGTTGGGTTTCGATTGGCCGGCCAGCCACAATTCCATCGGTGAGGAGTAGACACTTTCCAGACCCTCGGCCTGGGTCGCCTCCGCCAGTTGCGCGGGCACTTCGCCGGTCAGCAATTCTTCGCGCCATTCGATGCGCGTGGCGCCGGCGGCGGCCAGTATTTCGATGAAACTGCCTTGGCCGCGTTGGCGCACGAGGTCGGCGCCGTAGCTGGAGAGGCTGATGGAAACGGCTGGTTTGTTCATTGTTGTTTTACCTCTGAAACCGGTTTCATTTTTGTTCAAAAAAATAGTGGGTGATCTTGATGGCCCCTTCGCGAGCAAGCCCGCTCCCACAGTGATTTTTCTCGTTCACAAATGTTGTGTACCCCTGAGACTCCTGTGGGAGCGGGCTTGCCCGCGATGAGGCCGGAACATTCACCGAGAAATTCCAAGGGTCGACCCTCTAACAATCAACCGCGCCGAAAAATCCAGAGTCCTCACCGCCCCGTCATCCCCGCGCAACCGCTTGAGCAAACACTCGAACGCACTGGCGCCAATCTCGGTGGTCGGCTGGGCCAGCGCGGTTATCCCGCTACCCACCAACGGATACCAATCCAGATCATCCAGAGCAATCAGACCCACATCCTCGAACAGCTTGCACTTGAGCTCACGCAACGCATGGGTGCAGGCCAGCGCCGCAATCCCGTTCGCGCAAAACAGTGCTTTCGGGCCAGGGCCGGGCGTGTCGAGAAAGGTTTTAAGTTGTGCGGTCAGTTCGCTGCCGGTTTCGATGATCGTCCCGTTGAGCGTCGGGCGCTGTGCGATCTGCGCCTTGAAACTGCTGACCCGCTCGATCCGCGAACTGGTGCCGTCAAAGGGTTCGGTCACCATCAGCACGTCGTGATAACCGCGTTGTTCAAGATGGACGATGGCCATCTTGACGGCTGCCGGATTGTCCAGCCCGACCATGTCGCTCTCAAGGTCCTCGACCTTGCGGTCCACCAGCACCAGGGGCATTTCCCGGTGCAGTTCGTGCAACTCGTCACGGTGATGGCCGAGCGTGTTCACGATCAGGCCTTCGATGTTGTACGAGCGTAGCAAGGCCAGGTGTTGGCGTTCCTGCTCATCATCGCGGTCGGTGTTGCACACCACCAGGCTGTAGCCGTGCTGACGGCAGGCGGTTTCCACCCCGTGCATCACGGCAATCGAATAAGGGTTACGGATATCGGCCACCAGCATGCCGATCAGGCGGGTACGCCCGCGCTTCAGGCCACGGGCCATCTGGTTCGGGCGATAGCCCAACTCCGCAATCGCCTGCTCGATGCGTTGGGCAATGGCATCGGAGAGCAGGGCGCGGTCTTCGCCGATGAACCGCGAAACGCTGGCCTTGGATACCTTGGCGTGTTCGGCCACGTCGAGCATGGTCACGCGGCTGCGCTGGGCGGCGGAGAAATCGTTCACGGTCTGAAACCTTCTTATTGGATTTATGAGGTTTGCGCATTGCGCTGAAACCGGTTTCAGGAGACACCAAAACCAAATGCCTCGTCAAGCCCCTGAGTCGATTTATACCGAGGGGCGGATTCAGGACGATGACTGGAACGTTTGTGCAGTTGTCAGTTGAACAGCCCGGCGGCAATGTTGATCGAGAATCCAAGGATGGCCGTGTTGAACAGAAAACCGATCAACGATTGCGCCAGTACAATCTTGCGCAACTCCCGGGTCGCCACGCCTACGTCCGAGGTCTGCACCGCTACGCCGACTGTGAACGAGAAGTACAGGAAGTCCCAGTAATTTGGCGTCGTCAATCCCTCGGCGAAGCGCAATGCCGGCTCCTTGCCGCTCCAGGTGTAGAACAGTCGCGCGTAATGCACGCTGAAAATCACCCCGATCAGCAGCCACGAGCCGATCACCGTCAGCGCGGTGAAGCCGTAGTGCAACAGTTTGCGCGTGGTTTCCAGGTCCTTGCTGCCCGCCAGTTCGAAGGTGATGGTCGCCAGGCTGGCCAGTGCCGCGATGCACACGAGTGCCAGCACCAGCCCGGCGTTTTCGTCCTCGATTTCGGCAATGCGTTTTACGTCAGTCGCTTTCGAACGCACGGTGAGCCAGAACATCAGCAACAGGTAGATCCAGACGCCGGCATTCCAGCCGAAGAGGATCTTGCTGATCGGCGAATCGGCCGGAGCCAGAATGCCCACCGCGATGCCCAGCAGGATGGCGGCGGACAGGCGAGGGTGGGTGTGGGTGAGGAAGGACATGGAGGCTCGATGGGGTTGGGGCTATGCAAACACCTTAGCCCAGGGTTGTCAGTTGTGACCACAGCCTCGAAACCGATGAAGTCCCCTTGTGGGAGCGAGCTTGCTCGCGATAGCGGGCTGACAGTCAACGCAGTCGTCGACTGACACATCGCCATCGCGAGCAAGCTCGCTCCCACAGGGACTGGTGTTGGGTCAGGTAGTTTTATGGCGTTTGCGCACCAGTTTCATCACCACCACAAAAAACACCGGCACAAACACCACCGCCAACGTCGCCGTGATCATCCCGCCGATCACCCCGGTGCCGATGGCCTGCTGGCTCGCCGAACTGGCGCCGGTCGCGATCGCCAACGGCACCACGCCAAGGATGAACGCCAGCGAGGTCATGACAATCGGCCGCAACCGCAGGCGTGCTGCTTGCAGGGTCGCGTCGATCAGGTCGTGGCCTTCGTCGTACAGGCTCTTGGCGAACTCGATGATCAGGATCGCGTTCTTCGCCGACAGGCCGATGATGGTGATCAGCCCGACCTTGAAGAACACATCGTTGGGCATCCCGCGCAAGGTCACGGCCAGCACCGCGCCGAGCACGCCCAGTGGCACCACCAGCAGTACCGAGGTCGGGATCGACCAGCTCTCGTACAACGCCGCCAGGCACAGGAACACGATCAACAGCGACAGCCCCAGCAGAATCGGCGCCTGGCTTCCGGACAAACGTTCCTGCAACGACAACCCGGTCCATTCCTGGCCCAGGCCGGCGGGGCCTTGCGCCACCAACCGCTCGATCTCGGCCATGGCCTCACCGGTGCTGTGGCCAGGCGTCGGCTCACCGGAAATGCTGATCGCCGGGTAGCCGTTGTAGCGGGTCAGCTGCGCCGGGCCCTGAGTCCACGTGGCGTGCACGAAGGCTGACAACGGCACCATTTTTTCATGGGTGTTGCGCACGTGAATCTTCAGCAGGTCAGCCACCTGGCTGCGCTGGTCGCCCTCGGCCTGCACCACGACGCGTTGCATCCGCCCCTGATTGGGGAAGTCGTTGATGTAGGCCGAGCCTACGGCCGTGGACAGCACGTTGCCGACGTCGGCAAAGGACACACCCAGCGCGTTGGCCTGCTTGCGGTCGACGATCAGTTGCACCTGCGGTGCTTCGGCCAGGGCGCTTTCGCGCACGTTCATCAGGATCGGGCTTTTTTCGGCCGCCGCGAGTAACGCGGTACGGGCCTCCATCAATTTCGCATGCCCGAGACCGCCACGATCCTGCAGGCGGAACTCGAATCCGCTGGAGGTGCCGAGGCCATCGACAGGCGGCGGCAATACGGCAAACGTCACCGCGTCCTTGATCTGGCTGAGGGCGACGTTGGCCCGGTCGGCAATCGAGCCGGCCGAATCGTCGCTGTCCCGCTCGGACCAGTCTTTCAGCGTGCTGAACGCCAGCGCCGCATTCTGCCCGCTGCCAGAGAAACTGAAACCGAGAATCACCACGCTGTCCCGGATACCCGGTTCCCCGGCGTTGTGCGCTTCAACCTGCTCGGCCACCTGCACCGTGCGGTTCTTGCTCGCACCCGGTGGCAGTTGAATGTCGGTGATGGTGTAACCCTGGTCTTCCACCGGCAGGAACGACGAGGGCAGGCGACTGAAGCACAGCCCCAGCCCTACCAGCAGCACGCCGTAGATCAGCAGAAAGCGCCCGCTGCGTTTCAGTGCATAGGCGACCCAGCCCTGATAGCGCCCGGTCAGTTGCTCGAAGCGACGGTTGAACCAGCCAAAGAAACCGGTTTTTTCATGGTGCTCGCCTTTGGCAATCGGCTTGAGCAACGTCGCGCACAAGGCCGGGGTCAAGGTCAGGGCGAGGAATGCCGAGAACAGGATCGAGGTGGCCATCGACAGCGAGAACTGCTGGTAAATCACCCCGACCGAGCCCTGCATGAAGGCCATCGGAATGAACACCGCCACCAGCACCAGGGTGATACCGATGATTGCTCCGGTGATCTGCTTCATGGCCTTGCGCGTGGCGTCCTTGGGCGACAAGCCCTCGGTGGCCATGATCCGCTCGACGTTCTCCACCACCACGATGGCGTCGTCCACCAGAATGCCGATGGCCAGCACCATGCCGAACATGGTCAACACGTTGATCGAAAACCCGAGCGCCAGCATCGTGGCAAAAGTGCCCATCAACGCCACCGGCACTACCAGTGTCGGAATCAGCGTGTAGCGGATGTTTTGCAGGAACAGGAACATCACCGCGAACACCAGCAGCATGGCCTCGCCGAGGGTGTAGACGACCTTGGTGATCGACACTTTGACGAAGGGCGAGGTGTCGTACGGGATCTTGTATTCGACGTTCGCCGGGAAATAGCGCGACAGTTCATCCATCTTCGCCCGCACCAGGGTCGCGGTGTTCAGCGCATTGGCTCCGGGCGACAACTGCACGGCGACGGCGGTGGACGGCTTGCCGTTCAGGCGCGTGGAAAACTGGTATTCCTGGCTACCGATCTCGACCCGCGCCACATCGCTGATGCGCACGGTCGAACCGTCCGGGTTGGCCTTGAGGACGATGTCGGCAAACTCTTCGGGGGTCGACAACTGGCCCTTGACCAGAATGGTCGCGGTGATTTCCTGGGTGGTGCGGGTCGGCAGATCGCCGATGCTGCCAGCCGACACCTGGGCGTTTTGCGCCACGATGGCGGTGTTGACATCCGCTGGCGTCAGGTTGAAGGCGAGCAGTTTCTGCGGGTCGATCCAGATCCGCATCGCCCGTTCGGCACCGTACAACTGTGCCTTGCCGACACCGTCCAGACGCTTGATCTCGTTCATCACGTTGCGCGCCAGGTAATCGCTGAGCGCTACGTCGTCGAGTTTGCCGTCACTGGACGTCAGGGTGATCAACAGCAGGAAGCCGGAGGAGACTTTCTCCACCTGCAAACCTTGCTGGGTCACCGCTTGTGGCAGGCGTGACTCCACGGCTTTCAGGCGGTTTTGCACATCGACCTGTGCCAGTTCCGGGTTGGTGCCGGGCTGGAAAGTCGCCTTGATGGTGGCGCTGCCCAGGCTGCTCTGGGATTCGAAATACAACAGGTGATCGGCGCCGTTGAGCTCTTCCTCGATCAGGCTGACTACGCTCTCGTCCACGGTCTGCGCCGAAGCGCCCGGATACACGGCGTAGACTTCGATCTGCGGCGGCGCGACATCGGGGTATTGCGCCACCGGCAGTTGCGGAATGGCCAGCGCACCGGCCAGCAGGATGAACAGGGCAACCACCCAGGCGAACACCGGGCGGTCGATAAAGAACTGCGGCATAAAAAAGCGTCCTGCTTACTGACCAGTCACCTGGGCAAGTGGAAGAGGGGTGTCGTCGATCTGTACTTTTTCGCCGACGCGGGCGTGCTGCAAGCCCTCGATGACGATGCGGTCGCCCGCTTTCAGGCCAGCGGTGACGATCCAGCGATCATTCTGCACGGCACCCAGTTCGACCGGTTGCTGCCCGACTTTCTGTTCAGCGTCGAGCAGTAGCACTTGGGCGATGCCGGCGCTGTCGCGCTGGATGGCCCGCTGCGGCACGCTGATGCCCTGCCGGTTGACCGCTTGTTCCAGGCGTACGCGCACGAAACTGCCGGGCAGCAAGTCGAGGTCGGGGTTGGGGAACTCGCTGCGCAGGATAATCTGACCGGTGCCCGGGTCGACGCTGATGTCGCTGAACAGCATTTTGCCCGGCAGCGGGTAGAGGCTGCCGTCATCCTGAATCAGCGTGGCCTTGGCCTGGTCCTGGCCGACCTGCTGCAACTGGCCGGAGCGGAAGGCGCGGCGCAGCTCGTTGAGTTCGCGGGTGGACTGGGTCAGGTCGGCATGAATCGGGTTCAGTTGCTGAATCAGCGCCAGCGGCGTGGTTTCGTTCTGCCCGACCAGCGCACCTTCGGTGACCAGCGCCCGACCGACACGCCCGGAAATCGGCGCGGTGACGGTGGCGTAGCCGAGGTTCAACCGGGCGCGCTCCACCGCTGCCTTGTTGGCAGCGACGTCGGCGGCGGTCTGCCGTGCGTTGGCCCGGGCATTGTCGTAATCCTGACCGCTGATGGCCTTGTCGTCGATCAACTGGGCGTAGCGCTGTTCCTGCAATCTGGCCTGGAACGCGTTGGCCTCGGCCTTGCGCAACGCCGCTTCGGCGCTGTCCAGGTCAGCCTTGAACGGCGCCGGGTCGATGCGGAACAACACATCGCCCTGCTTCACATCACTGCCTTCACGGAAGGTCCGCTGCAAGACCACGCCGGCCACGCGGGCACGCACTTCGGCCATGCGCGGTGCGGCAATCCGCCCGCTCAGTTCGCTGCTGATGGTCAGTGGCTGCGCTTCGATGGTTTCGATGCGCACCGTGGCCAACGGCGCCTGCTCCTCGGCGTTCGAGGACTTGTCACACGCAGCCAGTGTCAACGCCAGTGCAATCAGACTGAGCCTGGCAAGCAGATTCTTCGACATGTAATACCCCATTAAAGACTCCCGGCATCCTACCGGGCGAAGGCGAGGGTAGCGGTGAAGCTTTGTTGGTGCTGTGTGAAATTGTGTAAGGGTTTTACTCAGAGACGAGTGAGGGCGTATATCCTTCAGTCCTTGAATTTTATTGCGCCTGTTCCGGCCTCATCGCGGGCAAGCCCGCTCCCACAGTGGTCAGTGGTGTTCACAGAGAGTGTGTCCACATCAAATCCCTGTGGGAGCGGGCTTGCCCGCGAAGAGGCAGGCACAGACGCCACTGCTTTTTTCTGGAAACACCCAATGCCCAACATCCTCCTGGTCGAAGACGACACCGCCCTCGCCGAACTGATTGCCAGCTACCTGGAACGCAACGGTTATTCCGTCAGCGTGATCGGCCGCGGTGATCATGTGCGCGAACGTGCACGACTCAATCCGCCGGATCTGGTGATCCTCGACCTGATGCTGCCAGGCCTTGACGGCCTGCAAGTCTGTCGCCTGCTGCGTGCCGATTCGGCGACCTTGCCGATCCTGATGCTCACCGCCCGCGACGACAGCCACGACCAGGTCCTGGGCCTGGAAATGGGCGCCGACGACTACGTGACCAAGCCCTGCGAACCGCGGGTTCTGCTGGCCCGGGTGCGGACCTTGTTGCGTCGCAGCAGCCTCAGCGAGCCGCAGACTGTCAATGACCGCATTTTGATGGGCAACCTGTGCATCGACCTGTCCGAACGCACCGTGACCTGGCGCGAGCAATTGGTGGAACTGTCCAGCGGTGAGTACAACCTGCTGGTGGTACTGGCCCGACATGCCGGAGAAGTGCTGAGCCGCGACCAGATCCTGCAACGCCTGCGCGGCATCGAATTCAACGGCACCGACCGTTCGGTGGACGTGGCGATTTCCAAGTTGCGGCGCAAATTCGACGACCACGCCGGCGAGGCGCGCAAGATCAAGACCGTGTGGGGCAAGGGTTATCTGTTCAGCCGTTCCGAGTGGGAATGCTGAACCGATGTTCAGAATCCTCTTTCGTTTGTACCTGGTGACCATCGTCTCGTTCAGCGCGGCGATTTATCTGGTGCCGGATCTGGTGATCAAGGTCTTTCATGAGCGCTTCATTACCTACAACCTCGATTACTCCCGAGGCTTGCAAACCCTGATCGTCAAACAGTTCAAGGACGTGCCGACCGAACAATGGCCGGCCTTGGCCGCAGACATGGACAAGGAGTTTCATCCGCTGCACATCGTCCTTAGCGGCAACGACGATGCGGATTTTTCCCTTGATGAGCAGCAGCGATTGCAGCGCGGCGAGAACGTGGTGCGGATCGGCGACTGGGGCTGGCGCACTTTGGCAGTGGCACCACTGAACGAGCGCAGCGTGGTGCAAATGGTCGTGCCGCCGGACCCGATGGACGTCAGCCTGTTGTACTGGAGCATCAACGTGCTGATCGGCGCGACCATGCTCGCGTGCCTGTTGCTGTGGTTGCGCCCGCACTGGCGCGACCTGGAACGCCTGAAAAGCGCGGCGGAACGCTTCGGCAAGGGCCACTTGAGCGAGCGCACGCAGATTGCCCCGAGTTCCAACATCGGCAGTCTGGCCAACGTCTTCGACACCATGGCCGGCGACATCGAGAACCTGTTGAACCAGCAACGCGATCTGCTTAACGCAGTCTCCCATGAACTGCGCACACCGCTGACGCGGCTGGATTTTGGCCTGGCGCTGGCCCTGTCCGACGACTTGCCGGCCACCAGCCGCGAACGCCTGCAAGGGCTGGTCGATCACATCCGTGAGCTCGATGAACTGGTGCTGGAACTGCTGTCCTACAGCCGCCTGCAAAACCCGGCGCGGGTTCCGGAGCAAGTCGAGGTGTCGCTTGACGAATTCATCGACAGCATTCTGGGCAGCATCGACGACGAACAATCCCCGGACATCGTCATCGACGTATTGCTTCACGGCCAGTTCGAACGCTTCAGCCTGGACCCGCGCCTGACCGCCCGCGCCCTGCAAAACCTGCTGCGCAACGCCATGCGCTACTGTGAAAAGCGTATTCAGATCGGTGTGCAGGTCTATGCCGACGGCTGTGAAATCCGGGTCGACGATGACGGCATCGGCATTCCGGATGACGAGCGCGAGCGGATCTTCGAACCGTTCTACCGCCTCGACCGCAGTCGTGACCGCGCCACGGGCGGCTTCGGTCTGGGACTGGCGATCAGCCGCCGCGCACTGGAGGCCCAGGGCGGCACGCTGACGGTGCAGGCCTCACCGCTGGGCGGGGCGCGGTTTCGCTTGTGGTTGCCGACGTTGGTTTGAATCTGCGGTTAACTCTCACGTACTTCAGCGCTTCGATGACCCCGTGTCTGGCAAATCAAATCCGTAGCAGCTGTCGAGCCTGCGAGGCAGCGTTCGGCTGCGAAGCAGTCGTAGACTCAGGTAAACCGCACGCTCAGGGGCTGCGAGGACTGCGTCCTCGAACGCAGCCTCGCAGGCTCGGCAGCTGCTACACAGAATCAGACACTCAAGCGTGTGCGCAACAGCCTGGCCATCTCCTCCAGATCCGCCATCGGCTGATGCCCGATCAGCATCCAGGCGTGTTCCATGTCGGCCCAATACACGATGTTCAGCTCGCGCCGCTGTTCCCGGGCGAAATGGCGGCTGCCGCTGTTGGAGCGG
>NZ_AKJL01000165.1 GCF_000282355.1 Pseudomonas sp. GM49 | reverse complement strand
TGGCCACCAGGGTACCGTCTTCGGCCACCGCCCCGCTTTCAAGTTCTGCCGCCGCTACCGTCGGCCCGTCATTGGTGCCGGTAATAGTGATGGTCACATTCTGCGTTACCGACGAACCATGACCATCGCTGATGGTGACCAGGTAGGTTTCGGTTACTGTCTGTCCCTGAGCCAGGTACTGCGCCGCCGCATTGCTGAGGTTGTACGTCCATTGCACCGAGCCGTTGGCCGCGTTCGCGGCTTCGCTTACCGACGAGAGCACAAACGTACCAAGATGAGTAGCGTTGCCCAGCGCCGGCGCGAACGTCGCAATGTGCGTGTCACTCAGGTCGACGTCGTTAAAGGCAATCGTGCCGCTGGCCGTCAGCGAGTCGGTCGTACTCGCAGTGGTGGCGGCGTCTTCAGTCACCGTGCCGGCCTGCGCGCCGAGGCTGATCGTCACACCATCGTTCACGCCCGAAAACTGCACTGTCGCGGTGGCCCAACTGAGTGTTCCGTTGCCGAGACGAATCGCATAGGTAAAGCTGTCCGTCAGGAGCTCGCCAGTAGCAAGCGCCTGGAGTTGTGCCTTGAAAGCATCTGAAAAAGTAGCGGCGTCGTAGCCGACCTTCCCGTCCGAAGTGATCCAGATCTTTGCACCATTCAAACTGGTGTCAGAACTGGTCGCCTCAGCCCTCGCCGTATCCTGGGTCAGGAGGTCGGCCGGAGCATAAGCCTTGGTGGCAGTAGAAAGACTGTCCGCGTTGTCGAGTGACCAGAGTGTCTTCGCGTTACCGCCGAGGTCATTGGACATGACATCCCAATACATGACCCCCAGCAGATTTTCAGTGGTGGTGAAGACGTCATCCTTCGCCTGCGGCGTGTTGGAAAACGAGGTAACGGTTCCGCCGCTGGTAGTTGTGGTGCTAGCCATGTCTTTCTCCCATGAATGTCACTCTGAGCAAAAGAACCGCTGTGGGCCGCTAACAGCCACAAGCCGATTCTTCCTCAACCCGCGAATAATTCACTCCACCGGTACCAGCCGGCTGGCCAGCAGCTTCACGCCCACCCCGGCCCTGCCACCCAACGGCTCAATGCGCACGATTTGTCCCTGCGCCTTGAACTTCATAGGGCCGCCGGGAGTGTCGAGCTCGATCTCGAAGTCAATCAAGCTACCCACCTGCTGCTTGCTATCGGTTTCGAAATACAAACCGGAGGCGCTGATGTCACGGGTGACACCGTTGCCCCCGCCGATCAGTTGCAGCGACAGGGTGACTTGTTCACGGGGCTCAATTCGGTGTGCGTCTTTCATGACTGCAGTCTAAAAACGGCTTCTGTTTTTTACATGAGTGCGCTATCCCTTTTTTTCTGGGAGTCAATCACCCTTGAAAACAGTGTTTTACGGGACAAATGTCATGGGAGGGGGTGCCTGAAGCGCTATAGAAAAAGCTAGGGGCTGCAACGATTGCTATCATGATCAGCTAACACAACCCGCCTAAAGAGGCAGCGAGCCGCATGCCAATTCAAGTCCTGTTAGTAGCTCTACCGCTCGTGGCCTGGGGTCTTGAGCGTCTGGTGGAAAGCGCTCAACCGAGGTTGATGCTGGCGGGTTCGGTGGCGTCGGTGGCGCAATACCTGCTTTCGCTGCACCTATACACACCAGATGTGGTGGTACTGGACCTGGACAGCGAGGACTGTATCGAGTCGCTGGCCGACTTGCACCGCCAGACCAAAGCCAAGATTCTGGTAGTGACAGGGTCGAGCGACGTGACACTGCATGACAGTGCGGTGCTGGCGGGCGCACGTGGCGTGGTTGACAAGCGGGAGTCGGCATCCGCCTCAACATTGCTCAAAGCCATAGAAAAAGTGCATGAAGGCGAACTCTGGATTGACCGCAATGCGACCAGCCGTATCTTCCTTGAACTGGCGCGCAAGAAAGCCGAGCGCGATATGGACCCGGAGCAAGAAAAAATCGCCAAGCTGACGCGGCGCGAGCAGCAAACCATTGCATCGCTGGCCAGCGACCCCTCAGCGCCTGGCAAGTTGGTAGCCGAGAAGCTGCACATCAGCGAGCACACGCTGCGCAACCATTTAACATCGATCTATAGCAAGCTGGGCCTGACGAACCGCGTAGATCTGTACGCCTACGCACACAAGCATGGGCTTTCCACTGGCGACTGAGGACTGCGGGCCGCCGCCGATGGTGGCGTCAGCTCTCAGCGGAAATGATTGAGTCCTGACTGGATTCAGCAGCCAGTTTCAATCGGTCCGCTTTACTAATGTATTTTGACTTGTTTTTCGGTGCCAATTTGGCACTGGCCTTTTTGGCGTGAGCCTTTAACAACTGATTTATTTTTTTACGACGATTCATATTTTTCTACCCCTTTTGCAAGTTCTTGAATGATATCAGCTTAAAGTACCGGGCCAGCTCCCTGTGGTGCGCACTTGGTGCATAACGCTGGAAACAGGCGGTGAATCGCCCCTGGTTTGCTCGAAGCCTCCAAATGACAATGTTATGCAATGCATTCCCGCGAGAAATAAAGATCGCGCATTTTGTTGTCGATTTCACAGCGTCTGGTTCGACTATCTATCAGGGAATGGTCTCAAGGCATCGCAGACTTCCCTGCCTACACTCTTTCAGCAAGATGAATCAGGAGAAGAACATGCGCACACTCACCGTTGCCGCGTTCGTGAGTCTGGACGGCGTCATGCAAGCGCCCGGCGGGCCTGAAGAGGATTCCAGCGGCGGATTCCGGTTCGGTGGCTGGATAGTGCCCTACGCCGACAAAACCACCGGCCAGGCCGTACAGGACCTGTTCTCCCAGCCGTTCGAGTTGCTGCTGGGGCGTCGTACCTACGACATCTTCGCCTCCTATTGGCCGCACATTCGGGCCGATTCAACCCACCACACCATCGCTGACCTGTTCAACAGCGTACCCAAGCATGTGGCCACGCATCGCGCCGACTCGCTGGACTGGCAGAACAGCCATGCGCTGGAGGGCAACCTGGTCGATGCGATCAGCGCGCTCAAGCGTCAGGACGGTCCTCAGTTACTGACCCAAGGCAGCGGCGATCTGGTGCGCCAACTGCTTGCCGCCGGCCTGGTGGATGAATTGCGGCTGATGATTCATCCCATCCTGCTGGGGCGCGGCAAGCGCCTGTTCGGCGACAACGCACAAGCGTCGGCCTTCACCTTGCAGAACTCGATCAGCTCGCCCGGGGGTGTGCTGATCGCCCGTTACCTGCGCAGCGGCGAGGTACGCACAGGCACGTTCGAAGGCGTCAGCCAGCAATAGCCCAAGTGAAATTAAGCTTGGGCTAAGGTTGCTTCTTTAGTCTTCGATGCTTTCGGGTCGTCGAGCATTTCGAAGATGGGCAGTGTCGATACAAGCGCCAAACCGCCGTTCAGCATCGTTCTGGTGAATTACAAAACCCTTGATTTGACCAGGATCTGCCTGGACCTTTTGCGCGAGCCGGTACGAAAAGCCGGCATTGCGGTCTGGGTGGTGGATAACGGTTCGGCGGACGCCAGCGTCGAGTATTTGCGCTCACTCGACTGGATCAATCTGATCGAACGCAATGCCCCCACCAAAGAGCCGGGCCACATCGCCCATGGCAAAGCGCTGGACTTGGCACTGGCCAGGGTCAATACCGACTATCTGTTCCTGATACACACCGACACGTTCGTCTTCGATGCCGATGTCTTTGCGATGATGCTGGACCACTGCACAAAGGATCGAAAAGTCATCGCGGTCGGTTGCACGGAGCAACTCGACCGCGGACTGCCAAGGACCGTGTGGCGCTTCACTTCACGCCTGTTCAAGCACCATTACCGGCGCCTGAAGCAATCCCTTGGCCTGCGATCAAAAGACCCGAAGCCCTACAAGGAAACCCACTTGAAGAGTTTTTGCACGCTATGGAATTGCAGGCTGATGAAGCAGCAGGGGCTGCATTTTCAGATCGACGATCGTGTGCCCGGTTATGAACTGCAAGACCGGGTGATCGGGCTTGGCTACAAAGTCGTGTTTCTTTCGCCGGGCAAAATATTCAAGTACCTGGACCACGTCCAGGCCGGCACCGTCGCCGCCGCGGGCGGATATGGCCAGAATCACCGGCGGACCAAAATGTACCAGGACATTCTCAAGCGCTTCAGTGCAGACAAGACTTCGATGTCTTGAACAAACTGCACTCACAAAAAAGCCCCGGATAATGTGGGAGCGAGCTTGCTCGCGATGGCGGTTGCACAGTCACACAGATGGTGCCTGACAGGCCGCCATCGTCGGAGCGCCGCCCGGACCAAGCTCGCTCCCACAAGGCTCACGGCCCGCTCATTGATTCATGATGAACGTCGCCAGGCTTTTCAGGTCGTCCGAACTTAACTGCGCGAACGGTGGCATGGGTACATCCCCCCACTTCCCGCTACCGCCGTGCTGAATGCTGGACATTACCCGGGCCAGTGCCTGCGGGTCATTGGCATACCTGGTCGCCACATCGTGATAGGCCGGGCCGACGACCTTATGATCGACCGAGTGACAGGACAGGCAGGCGTTGTCCTGGAGCAAGGCCGAGGCGACTTTGGCTACCGACACTGTCGGGGGCTGGTCCGCCGACGGGTTCGAGGCCGCCTGAACATCGGCATCGCTCGCCTGGGCACTGCCGTAGGTCACCGCCAGGTAAGCGCCGATCACATTCACCTCCTGGTCGCTGATCGGAGCGCCGTACGCGTGCTGCATTTTGCTCGCTTCGGCGGTCCACTGCGCCAGGCTCATGCCCGGCGGCTGGAAGTTGATGTAGTCGGCCGAATGGCAGATGGAACACTTCTGCCGGGCCAATGGATACCCAGGCAACGCACTGGGCTTGAACGCGGCCGTTTCGGGCGGCAACGTGATCGACAGTGGCGCGGCGCTAGCCATGCTGGCCAGACAAACCTGAGCCGCGCACAGCAAGGTGGTCATGAATTTCATGAGTTTCATGCAGCCCTCCTCAGGCGACGGTCAGGTGGCTGGTTTCGACGACATGGCGGCGGTAGCCAGCGGGGTTCCAGTCGGCTTGCAGCGGTTGCGTCTCGCCCGCACTGTTGCTGGCTCGCACCATCAACTGCGTGGCGCCCTTGCTGGTAAAGCTGAACGGCAGTGTCCACTCGCGGAAGGAGTAGCGGCCAAGGTCCTGCCCAAGCCTGGCTTCGCGCCAGGTTTTTCCGCCGTCGACCGACACCTCCACCTTGTTGACCCCAGCGCCACCGTCGAACGCAATACCCTTGAGCACCACGTTTTTGTTCAGTGGCAATACATCGCCGTGCTTAACGCTGGTGATAAAACTGCGCACCGGCAATCTGGAAATCGGCCGGGTTTTCGCCGCCGTGGTGCCGGGGGCGATGCAGAAGCAATCGTTATCCGGAACCCGGTAACCCTTGGCCATGAAGAAACCGTCGTAGGTATGGTCGAGGACTTCGATCTCACTCAGGTGCTTGACCCAGTACGTGCCGAAATAGCCCGGCACCACCAGACGAATCGGGTAACCGTTGAGAAATGGCAGGTCGGTGCCATTCATCGACCAGGCGATCATCGGCTCGCCGTCCATGGCATGGCTGATGTCCAGCGCCTTGATGAACTCCGGCGTGCTCGGCAGCACGGGTTTATCAAGCCCTCGGAAAGTCACTTGCACGGCACCGGCTTTCACCCCTGCCTTTTCCAGTACAGCCTTGAGCGGTACCCCCAGCCAACGCGCATTGCCCATGGAGCCATTGCCCAACTGAGCCCCGAACACCCGCGGCATCGAGAAGCCACGACTGTTCCCCGAACACTGATTGACGGCCACCACTTCTACCGGCTCGGCGAGGGCCTTGAGCTCGGCAAGGGAAAGCGACAGCAGCGTGTCGACCGAGCCCTTGATCGTCAGGCGGTAGCTGTCGGGATCGATGCTGGTCGGGAAATTGGCCAGGTGGTAACGCACGAAAAAGGCGTCATTGGGCGTGATGGCGCCTTCATTGAAGACAGAGAATGGCGTCTCCAGGTGCGGCGGGCGCGTGGTCACCAGGGTCAACGGGCGTTTTTGCGGATATTGCACCAGCGGTCGTGGGCCTGCGGCAAAGGTCACTTCTTCAGTGTTTTCGTCGGCGGCCCTGGCGAGATTTGCCAACGGCGAAGCCGCCAACGCCAAAGTGAAAGCATCGCGTAAAACCCGCCGACGGCTCGGCTGGCTGCTGTCTACAAAACTGAACTTCATTCTGCGCTCTCTATGATTGTTTTATCGAGATGCAACTGACTGTAGGAGCGAGCTTGCTCGCGATGGTCGTTAACGAAAACGCGTGCTTACTGAATAAACGCAGCGCACTTGAGTCCATCGCGAGCAAGCTCGCTCCTACAAATTCCCGCCAGGGCGGAGAGGTATCAGGCTTACAGTTTCGCCTTACCGAGGTCAGTAAACAAACCAGTATCCTCAGGACCAAGCTGTCTGCTTCTCATTGAGCGTCAGCGACTTGACAATTGATGACAGAAACCCCCGTTATGGCCGGCGTAGACACTCCGGGTTCAAAGCGTTGCCTGTACCATCGCCCACAAAAAAGCCCACTGACCGTCGCCGGTTCAGTGGGCTTTTTTTGATCCGGCGTCTAGTTACAGAGCCATATCACTCGCAGCATTAGCCTTCGGTGCCTTAACAGCAGTGTCGACAGTCACTGGCTTCACAGCCGGTGCGATCACCGCAGGTGGCGGAGTCAGTTCCAGCACCTTGGCGGTGTAGGCCCACTCTTCAGCAACCTTCTCAGGGCTGTTGTTCAGCTGGGTGCCGTAGCTCGGCACGATCTGGTGCAGTTTTGCCTGCCACTCAGGGGTCGCGACCTTGTCCTTGAAGACTTTCTGCAGCACGGTCAGCATGATCGGTGCGGCGGTCGAAGCGCCTGGGGACGCGCCCAGCAAGCCGGCGATGCTGCCGTCTTGCGAAGCGACGATCTCGGTGCCCAGTTTCAGCACGCCACCGGCGGCTTCATCACGCTTGATGATCTGCACGCGCTGGCCGGCTTGCCACAGGCGCCAGTCTTCGGCCTTGGCGTTCGGGAAGTATTCTTTCAGGGCGTTCATGCGGTCTTCGTCAGACAGCATCAGCTGGCCTGCAAGGTACTCGACCAGCGGGTATTCCTTGATGCCGACCTTGGTCATTGGCCACACGTTGTGCGTGGTCGTGGTGGTCAGCAGGTCCAGGTACGAGCCTTCCTTGAGGAACTTGGTGCTGAAGGTCGCGAACGGGCCAAACAGGATCACGCGCTTGCCGTCCAGCACACGAGTGTCCAGGTGCGGAACCGACATCGGCGGTGCGCCCACCGAAGCCTTGCCGTAAGCCTTGGCCAGGTGTTGCTCGGCGATGGTCGGGTTCTCGGTCACCAGGAACGAGCCGCCCACCGGGAAGCCGGCGTATTCCTTGGCTTCAGGAATGCCGGACTTCTGCAGCAGGTGCAGGGCACCGCCGCCGGCGCCGATGAACACGAACTTGGCGTCGGTTTCGGTTTTGCTGCCGTCTTTCAGGTTTTTGTAGCTGACGCGCCAGCTGCCGTCTTCGTTCCGGGTGATGTCCTGCACTTCGCTGGACAGCTTCAAGTCGAACTTCGGCGTGGTTTGCAGGTGCGCAACGAACTGACGGGTGATTTCGCCGAAGTTCATGTCGGTGCCGAGCGGGCTCCAGGTGGCCGCGATCTTCTGGTTCGGGTCACGCCCTTCCATCATCAGCGGCACCCACTGCTTGATCACAGCCGGGTCTTCGGAGTACTGCATGCCGGCGAACAGCGGGCTCGCTTGCAGGGCTTCGTAGCGTTTTTTCAGGAACTTGATGTTGTCATCGCCCCACACGAAGCTCATGTGCGGAGTGGAGTTGATGAACGAACGCGGGTTCTTCAGCACGCCTTGCTGAACCTGCCAGGCCCAGAACTGACGGGAGATCTGGAAGGCTTCGTTGATTTCAACGGCTTTCGGGATCGATACCTTGCCGTTCTCGTCTTCCGGGGTGTAGTTCAGTTCGGCCAGGGCGGAGTGACCGGTACCGGCGTTGTTCCAGCCGTTGGAGCTTTCCTGGGCGACGCCATCGAGGCGCTCGACCATTTCCATCGACATGCCAGGTTCCAGCTCATTGAGCCACACACCCAGGGTCGCGCTCATGATGCCGCCGCCAATCAGCAGCACATCGACTTTCTTTGCCTCCTGCGCGTAGACGGAAGTCATCCCCATCGCCAAAGCCAGCCCCAGCAGGGCCGTGTTCACTTTCTTAAACATCTGTAGCACCTATGATAAAACGCCATCCGCCCTTCCATCCTCATGCGCACAGCCCCATGTTTCTCGGCAGTCACGGGTGCGGCACTCAAGGATTGCAGGGTGGGCACACAAGGCCGACGAACCGCATCGACCCCAGTTTAATGTCCCTTCTGAACTGACTTTTTATCTTTATTGGCTTCAGCTACTTGAGCGACAGTGATTCCGTCGGCACGTCTTGCGGACATGCAAACTGAATAGGTCAAACCAAGTTGGCGCGCAGAATATCACGACAAGGCTTACCCGCGCGTCTGTTCCCGACCGGTTAGTCCGGGCCCGGGCGCCGGGCCTTCTATACTCATCCTGTTTTTCACCATGAGTGTGTGAGCGATAGGAGCAGTCATGAGCGACAAAGACGATCTGCGCAAGTACTCCTCTCAAGTGATCGATGGCGTAGAGGCCGCACCGGCACGCGCCATGTTGCGGGCCGTGGGCTTTACCGATGCAGACTTCCAGAAACCGCAGATCGGCATCGCCTCGACCTGGGCCATGGTCACGCCCTGCAACATGCACATCGACAAGCTGGCGCTTGAAGCCGAAAAAGGCGCGAATGCCGCGGGCGCCAAGGGCGTGATCTTCAACACCATCACCATTTCCGACGGCATCGCCAACGGCACCGAAGGCATGAAGTATTCGCTGGTGTCCCGCGAGGTGATCGCCGACTCCATTGAAGTGGTCACCGGTTGCGAGGGATTTGATGGCCTGGTGACCATCGGCGGCTGCGACAAGAACATGCCGGGCTGCCTGATCGGCATGGCACGGCTGAATCGCCCGTCGATCTTTGTCTATGGCGGCACCATCCAGCCGGGGGCCGGCCATACCGACATCATTTCCGTGTTCGAGGCCGTGGGCCAACACGCGCGGGGCGATATCAGCGAGATCCAGGTCAAGCAGATTGAAGAGGTGGCGATTCCCGGCCCCGGTTCCTGCGGCGGCATGTACACCGCCAACACCATGGCCTCGGCCATTGAAGCATTGGGCATGAGCCTGCCCGGTTCCAGCTCCCAGGACGCCATTGGCGGCGACAAGGCATCTGACAGTTTCCGTGCCGGACAGCAGGTCATGGAGCTGCTCAAGCTCGACCTCAAACCTCGCGACATCATGACCCGCAAAGCCTTCGAGAATGCCATTCGCGTGGTGATCGCCCTCGCCGGCTCGACCAACGCAGTGCTGCATTTGCTGGCCATGGCCAACGCAGTGGATGTCGAGCTGACCCTGGATGACTTCGTCGAGCTGGGCAAGATGTCCCCGGTGGTCGCCGACCTGCGCCCCAGCGGCAAGTACATGATGAGCGAGCTGGTAGCCATCGGCGGCATTCAACCGCTGATGAAACGCATGCTGGATGCCGGCATGCTGCACGGCGATGTGCTGACCGTCACCGGCCAGACCCTGGCGGAAAACCTGGCGAACGTGCCCGACTACCCGGCCGGCCAGGACGTGATCCGGCCTTTCGACCAGCCGATCAAGAAGGACTCCCACCTCGTCATCCTGCGCGGCAACCTTTCACCCAGCGGCGCCGTGGCCAAGATCACCGGCAAGGAAGGCCTGCGTTTTGAAGGCACGGCACGGGTCTATCACGGCGAGGAAGGTGCGCTGGCCGGCATTCTCAATGGCGAAGTCCAGCCCGGCGAAGTGATCGTGATCCGCTACGAAGGGCCCAAGGGCGGCCCGGGTATGCGCGAAATGCTCTCGCCGACGTCGGCGGTCATGGGCAAGGGCCTGGGCAAGGAGGTCGCGCTGATCACCGACGGGCGTTTTTCCGGTGGCTCACACGGTTTCGTGGTCGGCCACATCACGCCGGAAGCCTTTGAGGGCGGGCCGATTGCGCTGGTCGAGAATGGCGACAGGATAATCATCGATGCCGAAACCCGGCAGATCACGGTGGATGTCTCCGATGCCGTGCTGGCCGAGCGCAAGTCGCGTTGGGTGCGCCCGGAATCGAAATACAAGCGCGGGGTGTTGGCCAAGTATGCGAAGACCGTGTCCAGTGCTTCGGAGGGGGCTGTGACGGATAAGTATCTGTAGGGCCTCGGTCCGGAGGTGTCTGATCCAATGCCATCGCGAGCAGGCTCGCTCCCACAATGGATCTTCGGCAAGTGGAGATCAACTGTGGGAGCGAGCTTGCTCGCGATGGCGTCCTGTCAGGCAACCTCTACCTCACAGTCGAAACCGATCCAACGACCGCGACAACTCCCCCGCCAGGCTCGACAGTTCATCCGCGGTCGAAGCCGCCTGCCCGATCACCCTGCAGTTGTCACCGCTTGTTTTTGCGCCTTGCCGCGCAAAGACACCAGCAACAGGCTGGCAAACGCTCCGGCGACCGCGATGGCCATGTCCTTTTGCGAGTCCCAGGGGTCGTTCTGCGCACCGACGAAGGCATTTGCCGTGTCATTGCCCAGGAAGGCACCGCCGATCCATTCCACCAGTTCGTACACGGCGGATGTCGACAGCATGATGTTCAGGGTCACGAAAAACAGCCAGAACCCACGCAGCGGAGTCAGGCACCACAGGACTTCGCGCACCGGATAAGCCAGCAGCAGCCCGTAGCTCAGATGCACCAGTCGGTCGTAGTGATTGCGGTGCACACCTGACGCCCGGTCGAAACTGAAGCCCAACCACGCCGAAGACCATTGATCGTAAGGCACCAGGGAGTAGGTGTAGTGGGCGCCCAGTTCATGAACGCACAGAAACGCAAACACCAGCGTGATGGACGTCGCAGACAAGCGAAACCAGCGAGAAACCGCCACCAACGTCCCCACCAGCAACAGCACCAGCAGGTTTTCCAGCGCCCAGTCCACCCGGCTACCGGGTGAAAAACCCGACACCACGACAATCAGCAGAAACACCATCAGCAACGTCAGGTCGTGCCGTAAACGCGAGTGAGGCTGCATGGCTGAATACCTCGAAGTCAGGACATCGCCCTTTTAACTTCGAGGCAAGGTCGCCAGGCAAGTTCGCTTTTTTCCGCCATCGCATGGTAGGTTGTACGATAACTGACAAATTATCGTACAGTCGTCACGCTATCCCTACAACAACAAGGAAACACCCATGAAAAAAGCAAAAGTACTGATTGGTTTTCTGTGCCTGTTCAGCGGCTACGTCGCCGCCACCCCGGCTGCCGCGGACAAGGACGTGGCCCAGGCTGTCGACCACCTGACCCAGGCCATGCTGCACAAGGACATTACGGAACTGAACGCCTTGACCGCCGACAACCTGACCTACGGGCATTCCAGCGGCAAGATTCAGGACAAGACGGCCTTCATCGCCGACATCGAAACCGGCAAAAGCGCTTTCAAGACGCTTGAGATGCAGAACCAGACCATTACCGTCTCAGGTGATGTCGCGCTGGTCCGTCACCACTTCTCGGCGCAAGCGCTGAAAGGCACTGAAGTGGTGCCAACCGAAATCGAAAACTTCCAGATCTGGCAAAAGCAGGACGGTAAATGGCTGTTGGTGGGACGCCAGGCATTCAAGTTCTGATGCGTTCGTAAGGCAACCGCAAATACTGTGGGAGCGGCGGTGCGGCGATCCCACAGGGGGATTGCATTGATCAACTATCTTTCCACTCCCTGGGGCTGAGCCCGGTTTTGCGCCGAAACGCCCGGGCCAGCGCCGAAGGGCTTTCGTATCCGACTTCCTCGGCGATCAGCGCAATCGGCCGCCCCTCGCGCAGGCGTTTCTGCGCCAGACTGATGCGCCAGCTCACCAGATAATCCACCGGCGTCTGCCCGACCACCCGGCGAAAGTGTTCGGCGAAGCTGGCCCGCGACATGTTGGCGGCGACCGAGAGTTCGACCACGGTCCAGGCCTTGGCCGGGGTTTGATGCATCAGGCTCAGGGGGCGCGACAGGCGCGCATCGGCGAGGCCGGCCATCATTCCCGGTTGCTGGCCCGTGGTGCTCAATATGTGCCGCAATAACAGAATTACCAGGAGTTCAAACAGGCGATCCATCACCGCTTCACGCCCGCACGTACCGTCAAACGCCTCTTTGAACAGCCATTCCAGCGTCCCGGCCAGCGCCGGAATTTCATCGAGTTGGAGTACCAGGTAATCCGGCAACGCCGCCGCCAGGGCATTGCCCGCACCGCCGTCGAAATCCAGGGTCGCGCACACCAGTTGCGTGCCGGCCCCTTCAGCAGCGAACAGGCGATGTCGATAGGGTCGTGGGAAAAAGATCAGGCTCGGCTCGGTCAGTTGCAGGTCCGGCTGATCGCCCATCTTGAGCAGCAACTCGCCCGCCTGGAGCAGGTGCAGATGACCGCTGGCCTGTTGGCCATCATAAGCGGCGGTGCCGCAGAACGTACCGCTATGGAAGGTTCCGGCATTGACGCCGAAGTGTGTGAGCAACGTGGACAAGCGATCCATGACAGACTCCCGCAAGCAGCTCTGGACGATCTGTCGCATATCCTCGACGATTTGCACCCAACAAGCCAGAACCAATCCCTAACATCAGCTCCGTACCCAGCGCATACCGCGCTTCACACTACGGAGTATCACCATGACCCGCATCGCCCCGATCAGCCTTGAACACGCCACCGACGCCACCCGCCCGCTGCTGGAAGGCGTGCAGAAGAAAATCGGCTTTCTGCCCAATGTCTTCAAAGTATTGGCACACGCCCCGGCGGTGCTGGCCTCATACCTGCAAAATTCGGCGGCACTGGGCAAGACGTCCTTGAGTGCTACGGAAAAAGAAGCGGTGTCCCTCGCCACGTCGCAGGTCAACGGCTGCGACTACTGCCTCGCCGCTCACACGCTGTTTGCCAGCAAAGCCGGGCTATCGGGCCAGGACATCCTCAGCGCCCGTCAGGGTGAACTCAACGCCTATGCCGCCCTCGCCCGCCAGGTCACCGAAAGCCGTGGCCACCTGACGGTCGAGCAGATCACTACTGCCCGTACTGCCGGCATCGACGACGGCAAGATCATCGAAGTGATCGCCCTCGTGGCTTCGCAAACGCTGACCAACTACCTGAACAACACAGCGCTGACCGACATCGACTTCCCGGCCATCGACGCCTGAATGACTTGAATGACGGAGTACCCACCATGAACACCGTGACCTTGTACACCACTGACACCTGCCCGTACTGCCGCAACGCCAAGGCATTGCTCGCCAGCAAAGGCGCCGTAATGGAAGAAATCAACATCCAGCGCAAGCCCGAAAAGTTCGAGGAAATGCTCAGCCGCAGCAACCGCCGCAGCGTGCCGCAGATTTTCATCGGCGACACGCACATCGGCGGCTTCGACGACCTGGCCAAACTGGACCGTCAGGGCGGGTTGATGTCGATGCTGGCCTGAGTCAGTCAGGTATTGGTTTTCAGCTTGGTCCACAGGCGCGTGCTGAGGCGTGCAATGGCCGCGGGCAAGTCCTCAACGGTGAACAGCTTGTCCATCACGGTTTTCGGCGGATAGATCGCCAGGTCCTGCTTCACCGCCGGATCGACGAAGGCATCCGCCGCACTGTTGGGGTTGGCGTAATGGATGCTGTTGCTGATGTTGGCAATTACCTTCGGCTCCAGCAGGTAGTTCATGTAGGCGTAGCCGTTCTTCTCATGTGGCGCGCTCTTGGGCATGACCACCATGTCCAGCCACAAGGTGGAACCTTCGTCCGGGATCGAGTAGGCAATATCGATGCCGTTTTTCGCTTCCCTGGCGCTGGCGGCGGCCTGCACGATATCGCCGTTGAAACCGATCACCGCGCAGACGTTGCCGTTGGCCAGGTCGCTGATGTACTTGGACGCGTGGAAGTACTGGACGTATGGGCGGATTTTCAGCAACACCTGCTCGGCTTTCTTGTAGTCGGCCGGTTCGTGGCTGTGGGGCGGCAGGCCCAGGTAATTGAGCGTGATCGGCAGGATCTGCGTCGGGTTGTCGATGATCGCCACACCGCACTCGCTGAGTTTCTTGATGTTGTTCTCGTCGAAAAACAGGTTCCAGGAACGGGTGACATCGGTGTTGCCGAAAATCGCCTTGATCTTCTCGACGTTGTAGCCGATGCCCGCCGTGCCCCACATGTAGGGGTAGCCGTACTGGTTGCCCGGATCATTGACCTCAAGTTTCTTCATCAGCGTCGGGTCAAGGTTTTTCCAGTTGGGCAGCTGGCTCTTGTCGAGCTTCTGGATGGCACCGGCCTTGATCAGGCGCGACAGGAAGTGGTTCGACGGGCTGACCACGTCATACCCGGTATTGCCGGTCATCAGCTTCGATTCCAGCACTTCGTTGCTGTCGTGAATGTCGTAGGTCGCCTTGATCCCGGTGTCCTTGGTGAAATTGACCAGGGTGTCGTCGGCGATGTAGCCGTTCCAGTTGGAAATATTGACGGTTTCGTCGGCATAGGTGGCGGCGGAAAACGTCGAGATCAGGGCCACAAGGGAAAGCGTATTGACGCGCATGTTGAATCACCTTCGATGGGAAGTGCTTTTGTTCTTGTTGTGAAATGGGGGTTTTCAGATTTCGCTTCTGGCCCGGACCGTTTCCACGCGCATACGCAGCATGGCACCGATGTCGAGCAACGGCTTGGGCGGCAGCCAGCCGGGCTGTGCCCGGGCAATGACCGATTGCAGCAACGGTGAATCACCGCCCGACGCCAGTTCCGCCAGCAAGCGGCCCCACAGCGTGCCCCGCGCCACTCCGGAGCCATTGCACCCGGCCACGGCAAACACGCCCTCCTCGACTTTGCCGAAATACGGCTGCCCGGAGCGCGAAGCGCTGAGATGGCCGGACCAGGTGTATTCAATGTCCCGCTCGCCGAGCATCGGGAAACGCCGTTGCAACCCCAGCACATGGTGCTGGCGGCGGGTCGACAATTCGCTCAATGACAGATCCCGGGAGCGGTATTCCGCGGTGTTGCGGATCATCACCCGGCGATCCGGAGTCAGGCGCACAGTGGCACCAAGCGGTCGGGTAGACAGCACGCCCCAGGACGCTGGCGCTCCGAGCGCTTGAAACTCTTGATCGCTGAGCGGCCGCGTGAGGCTGGCGCTGAGTTCCATCGCGAAGGTGCCGCTGTCATCGATACCCGAACGAGGGATAAAGGCGTTCAGGCAGACCAGTATTTGTTTGGCCTCAACGCAGCCGTTTTGGCCCCGGGCGCGAATTCGGCCGTTGCCCAGGCGCTCAAGACCTGTGATATCGGTGTTCTCGTAGACCGTCACTTGCTGCGGCAAGGCATCGAGCAAGCCCCTCACGTACTTCGCCGGTTGCAGCAGCGCATTGCCGTTACCGCACCAGATCGCGGCGCGGTAGTGCCGAGTACCGAGTTTTTCCTTCAGCGCCTCGCCTTGCAGAAACTGCGCGCTGGCGCCAACGGCACGCAGGGTCTGCAACTTGGCCTCGACGTGGGTCAGCTTGCGTGGATCGCTGACGGCGAAGAAATAGCCCGATTCCCTGAAGTCGCATTCGATGCCATGGAGGGCAATCTGCTTGCGCACTTCGTCGGCAGCTGCGCGGCCGATTGACGTATCCACTTGATACCCGGCGAACCCGGCGCAGCCCGACAACTCGCCAACGGCGGGATGCTCATGGGCCACCACAAAACCGGAATTGCGCGCCGAAGCGCCTTGCGCAGCCCGCTGCCGGTCAACGACCACGATGCGCGCCCGGGGATGCATTTGCGCCAGGGTGTGGGCGGCACTCAGCCCGGTGATGCCGGCACCTATCACCAGCCAGTCGGCCTGCTGCGTGCCTTTGAGCGGATCGCGCAAGGGTGAACTCCCCGCTTGCGCAATCCAGCCACAGATATTTTCCATGCGTCACCTCAGGTTCTTGTTCTGCGAACCGTCTCGTTCCAAAGCAGCAGTGCATGCATGATTCGCATGAGCGCTTTGCGGCGACGGTCACCATGACTAGAATCTAAAGGGCCCACACAAAGACAACCAACGTTATTAAATCATCGAGGCATTCTGAAAACGCATGGATAAGATTCGCCACGTGCCCTCGCTACAGGGCTTGCAAGCCTTGGTCGAAGTCGCCGGGTCAGGCAGCTTCACGCAAGCGGCGCAAAAGCTCTGCCTGACCCAGAGCGCCGTGAGCCGACAAATCCAGCAACTGGAGAGCCACTTTGGCATGCCGCTGTTTGTCAGGAGCAGCCGCAGCATTCAACTGACCGCGGAGGGCGAACAGGTTCTGGCCAGCGCCCGCAGCATCCTCGACCAGTTGCGGACCCTCGAAGACCGACTCGCGCCGCAAAAACGCCCGTTCCGCATTCGCATGCACGTGTCACTGGCGGTGCGCTGGTTGCTGCCCAAACTGAGCGATTTCTACCGGCATCACCCGGACGTATCCCTGGCAATTGAAACCGTGGCCACCGAAGTGGTTGAGCCGGCCAGTGACAGCGATGCCTATATCCTTTACCTGCCCGAGCCGGCCACAGCGCCCGATTGCCTGACCCTGTTCGAAGAAGCGTTGGTGCCCGTGTGCGCACCAGGCCTGGGCACCCCGGCGCGGCCATTGGCTTCGCTGGAGGATCTGTCGGGGTTCGCATTGCTGCATCGCTCAAGCGATCAGCATGACTGGCAGGACTGGTTGTCCGCCAACGGCGGCAAGTCGTTGAACGACTATCGGCACATCCCCTTCAACCTCGACGAACTGGCACTCGATGCCGCCGCGCGGGGCCTGGGGGTGGCGATGACCGACATGACCCTGGCGGGTGAGTCGATTCAACGCGGCGAACTGGTGATTCCGTTCGGCGAACCGTTGAAGACCCGGGGGATTTACTCGCTGTGCCTGCAACCCTCGGCGGCATCGCATCCGGCGTGTGCACCGGTGATGCAATGGTTTGCCGCGCAAACCACTGCATGACCCTGTGGGAGCGGCGGTGCGGCGATCCGACTTGCTCGCGAAGAGGCCTTCACATTCAACATCAATGTCGACTGACACACCGCCTTCGCGGGCAAGCCCGCTCCCACAGGGGTAGTGGGTGTACACAGTACTCGTGAACTACCGAAATTACTGTGGGAGCGGGCTTGCCCGCGAAGGCGTCGGGTCAGTTGAAATTTATTTCG
>NZ_AKJL01000164.1 GCF_000282355.1 Pseudomonas sp. GM49 | reverse complement strand
CGGCGGCTCATTCCGTCGCGACCCGACGCTGGCCGCGAGCCATGCGGCCAAAGTGCGCTCAGCGGGCAAGCTCGGTTACTACTGGCAGCTGTTCGCCGGCCTCGGCTGGACCAGCATTCACTGGCTGCACAAGATCCGCCAGCCGACCCTGGTACTGGCCGGCGACGATGATCCACTGATTCCGTTGATCAACATGCGCCTGCTGGCCTGGCGGATTCCCAACGCCCAGTTGCACATCATCGATGACGGGCACCTGTTCCTGATTACCCGGGCCGAAGCGGTGGCCCCGATCATCATGAAATTCCTGGAGGAGGAGCGCCAGCGTGCGGTGATGCACCCGCGTCCGGCGCCATTGGGCGGCTAAAGCGCTGCATCAACGGTCGGCAGGACGCCGCGCCGCGCAACAACCCGTTACAGCGTCTATGGTGTTCTGGTTCGGTGTATTTGTTTTTAGCCTGAAGACGAAGGAGTGTTGACTCATGCGCGAGAAACCAGCGAGGGATTCCTTACCGACTCCCGCCGCGTTCATCAATGCACAGAGTGCGATTACCGGCCTGCGCGGCCGGGATCTGGTGTCGACCCTGCGCAGTGTGGCCGCCCATGGCTTGCGCAATCCGCTGCACAGCGCCCGGCATGCCCTCAAACTCGGCGGTCAGCTTGGCCGTGTCCTGCTGGGTGAAACCCTGCACCCGACCAACCCGCAGGACACTCGCTTCGCCGACCCGGCATGGAGCCTCAACCCGTTTTATCGCCGTAGCCTGCAGGCCTATCTGAGCTGGCAGAAACAGGTCAAGAGCTGGATCGACGAGAGCAACATGAGCCCGGACGACCGCGCCCGCGCCCACTTCGCTTTCGCCTTGCTCAATGACGCCGTATCGCCATCCAACACCCTGCTCAATCCACTGGCGGTCAAGGAACTTTTCAATTCCGGTGGCAACAGCCTGGTGCGTGGCATCAGCCATTTGGTGGACGATCTGCTGCACAACGATGGCCTGCCCCGACAAGTCACCAAGCAAGCGTTCGAGGTTGGCAAGACGGTCGCCACCACCACCGGTGCCGTAGTGTTTCGCAACGAACTGCTGGAGTTGATCCAGTACAAGCCGATGAGCGAAAAGCAGTATTCCAAGCCCCTGCTGGTGGTGCCGCCGCAAATCAACAAGTACTACATTTTCGACCTGAGCCCCCACAACAGCTTTGTCCAGTACGCCCTGAAAAACGGCCTGCAAACCTTCGTGATCAGCTGGCGCAACCCGGATGTGCGTCACCGCGAATGGGGGCTCTCGACCTACGTGGAAGCCGTGGAAGAAGCCATGAATGTGTGCCGGGCGATCACCGGCGCACGCGAGGTCAACCTGATGGGCGCCTGCGCCGGCGGGCTGACCATTGCCGCGCTGCAGGGCCACTTGCAGGCCAAGCGGCAGCTGCGCAGGGTCTCCAGCGCGACTTATCTGGTAAGCCTGCTCGACAGTCAGATGGACAGCCCCGCTACGCTGTTCGCCGACGAGCAGACTCTGGAGGCTGCCAAGCGCCGCTCCTATCAGCGGGGTGTACTGGACGGCCGCGACATGGCCAAAGTCTTCGCCTGGATGCGTCCCAACGATTTGATCTGGAGCTACTTCGTCAATAACTACCTGTTGGGCAAGGAGCCACCGGCGTTCGACATTCTCTACTGGAACAACGACAACACGCGCCTGCCGGCCGCCCTGCATGGCGACCTGCTGGACTTCTTCAAGCACAACCCACTGACCCACCCGGGCGGACTGGAAGTGTGCGGCACGCCGATCGATTTGCAGAAGGTCACCGTCGACAGCTTCAGCGTCGCCGGCATCAACGATCACATCACGCCATGGGATGCGGTGTATCGCTCTACGCTACTGCTCGGTGGCGAGCGACGCTTCGTGCTGTCCAACAGCGGTCATGTGCAGAGCATCCTCAATCCGCCGAGCAACCCGAAAGCCAACTACGTCGAGAACGGCAAACTGAGCAGCGACCCCCGTGCCTGGTACTACGACGCCAAGCATGTCGAAGGCAGTTGGTGGACCCAATGGCTGAGCTGGATTCAGGAACGCTCCGGCGCGCAGAAGGAAACCCACATGGCGCTCGGCAACCAGAACTACCCACCGATGGAGGCAGCACCCGGCACTTACGTGCGCGTGCGCTGACGTTCAACGAGCCACGGCCTATGCCGGCCGTGGCAAGACCCGATCATTAAGAAGACTGGATGAAAACCCGCGACCGGATCCTCGAATGTGCCCTGCAGTTGTTCAATCAAAAGGGCGAACCGAATGTCTCCACCATGGAAGTTGCCAATGAAATGGGCATCAGCCCGGGCAACCTCTACTACCACTTCCACGGCAAGGAACCGCTGATTCTCGGGCTGTTCGAGCGCTTTCAGGGCGAACTGGCCCCCTTGCTCGATCCACCGGCCGATGTCGAACTGGCACCCGAAGATTACTGGCTGTTCCTGCACCTGATCGTCGAACGCCTGTCCCACTACCGGTTTCTTTTCCAGGACCTGTCGAACCTCGCCGGGCGCCTGCCGAAACTGGCCAAGGGCATTCGCAACCTGCTCAATGCACTCAAGCGCACACTGGCGTCGCTGCTGGCGCGATTGCAGGCGCAAGGGCTGCTGGTCAGCGATACCCAGGCACTGGGGCAACTGGTGGAACAGATCACCATGACCCTGCTGTTCTCACTGGATTACCAGCGGATTCTCGATCGCGAAGGCGAGGTGCGGCTGGTGGTTTACCAGATCATGATGCTGGTCGCGCCACACTTGCTCGCGCCGATCAAGGCTGCGACCGAACAGATGGCGATGGAGTATCTGGAGGACCACGAATAACCCTGGTCACAACTAATCCTGTAGGAGCGAGCTTGCTCGCGAAAAAGGTACAGCCGACGCTACTCAGCGCCTGCAATACCATCGCGAGCAAGCTCGCTCCTACAGTGGGTCTGTGTTGCCCTCAAATTCCGCACAAACAAAAACGCCCGACCTGTGAAGGCCGGGCGTTTTCTTGAGCCCTGAAAATCAGGACTGACTGGTTGGCGTCGATGGAGTTGGCGCGGCAGTCGGGGTGACAGCAGGGGTTGGCGCAGTCGCGGAGTTCGATGCGCTGACCGGAGCTGCCGGGGTTGCCGGGGTTGCCGGTTTGGCAGCTGCCACTGCTGGTTTTGGTGCGGCGGCTTTTGGAGCTGCCGGCTTCTTCACTGCAGGTTTTTTCGCAACAGCAGGCTTGGCTGCTGGCTTGGCCGCTGCAGTTTTTGCTGCAGGCTTGGCGGCTGGTTTAGCCGCTGGTTTGGCGACGGCCGGTTTGGCGGCGGCCTTGGCGGCGGCTGGTTTGGCCGCTGCAGTTTTAGCCGCAGGCTTGGCAGCAGGTTTAGCCGCCGCTTTTGCCAGTGGCTTTG
>NZ_AKJL01000163.1 GCF_000282355.1 Pseudomonas sp. GM49 | reverse complement strand
GGGGGCAAGCCCCCTCGCCACAAAAGCTCGCTCCCACAAGTGACTGTTGGTGTCAGTGCGTGAGGTGGTAGATCGCATTGGCCAGCGCAATGTCTTCCAGGCCCAGGCCAATCGAGCGGAAAAACACGTGGCGATCGTAATCCGGGCGCTGGACTTTTTCGCTGAGCAGGTCGGGCAGGTCGCCGACAATCGCGCTCCTGTCCCAACCGTGCTGCTCGGCGGCGATCAGCATTTCACCGGCCGAGCCCGGGGTGGTCAGGCGATAGTCGCAGTACACCTGCATGTCGTTGAGGCACTGCGGCGGCACTTCGTGGGCGCGCGGCGCGTTGGTGCTGATGGAGGTGATCAGCGCCGGTTTGCGCAAGCTCGACGGATCGATCACCGGACCGGCGGACGAAGTGCAGAGCATGATCACGTCGGCGTCCTGAACGGCGGTTTCGCGACTGTCGACGATGTTCAGGCGTGGCTCGATGTTTTTCAGCAGGCTCACGGTCTCGGCATCTTCGCTCAGGCTCGGCGAGTACAGGCAGATGCTCTGCCAGTCGCGCAGGCCTTTCACGTAATGCAGGTGCGCCTGGGCCACTTTGCCGCTGCCGATGATGGCCAGGCGATTGGCTGTTAGCGGCGCGAGGGCATCGACGGCCACCGCTGTGGTCGCAGCGGTGCGTGCCGTGGTCAGTTCGCCTGCATCGCAAAGCAGCAGCGGTTGGCCGGTTTGCATCGACATCAACAGTGTCCACGCTGTCACCAACGGTCCCTGTTCACGGACGATGTACGGCGACGTTTTGATCCCGTACACGCCGTCTTCGGCCAGCACGCCCAGGTAGTTGATGAAGTCGCCGGCGCCCTGTGGAAACTCCACCAGTTGCTGCGCCGGTTGTACGGCTTGCCCGGCGGCCAGGTCACGGAACAGTTTGCGCAGGATCTGCGGCACATCGACCTGCGCCAGTAGCTCGCGAGCCTGGGCTTGGGTAATCACTTGCGGCGTACTGGACATGATCGGCTCCGGAGCTGGAAGTAAACTAATTTGTCTATTATGGACTTTTAGTTGTCGTGAGCAAGCACCTGTTGAAAAAAGCCGGACGAAAAAAAAGCGCAGTCCGTTTCCGGCTGCGCTTGTTCTTGCAACGTCACTCAGTGCGGACGCTTGCGCTCAATCGCTCGCAACAGATGTGTCGGTGGCGTTTCACAGCTGATCTTGCGGCCCAGCAGTTCTTCGATGGACGGTAGCTGGTAGGAGTCGTCTTCACCGGCAAAGCTGATGGACACGCCGTCGGCACCGGCACGCCCGGTACGCCCGATGCGGTGCACGTAGTCGTCCGGCACTTCCGGCAGGGTGAAGTTGATCACGTGGCTGATGCCGTCGATGTGGATACCGCGACCGGCCACGTCGGTGGCGACCAGGACACGAATCTTGCCTTCGCGGAAACCTTCCAGGGTCTTGATGCGCTTGTGTTGTGGCACGTCGCCGGACAGTTGCGCGGCGTTGATGCCGTCGCGCACCAGGCGTTCTTCGATGCGTCGCACTTCATCCTTGCGGTTGGCGAAGACGATGACCCGCTCCCAACCATTGTCGTTGACCAGGTTGTAGAGCAGTTTGTATTTGTCGGCACCGGCCACCGCGTAGATGTGCTGCTCGACGTTTTCGCTGGCCACGTTCTGCGACTCGATCTCGACGATCGACGGGTCGGTGGTCCATTGCTTGGCCAGGTTCATCACATCTTCGGTGAAGGTCGCGGAGAACAGCAGCGTTTGACGCTCGGACTTCGGCGGCGTCTGGCGAATGATCTGGCGCACTTGCGGGATGAAGCCCATGTCGAGCATGCGGTCGGCTTCGTCCAGCACCATCACTTCGACCATGTCCAGATGCACGTCGCCGCGCTGGTTGAAGTCCAGCAGGCGGCCCGGCGTGGCCACGAGGATGTCGCAGTGGCGGGCTTCGAGGTGCTTGAGCTGCTTGTCGAAGTCCATGCCACCGACGAACGTCATGACGTTGAGGCCGGTGTACTTGGTCAGGTCGGCGGCGTCCTTGGCGATCTGCACCACCAGTTCGCGGGTCGGCGCGATGATCAGTGC
Organism: Pseudomonas sp. GM49; assembly: GCF_000282355.1. Lineage (GTDB taxonomy): Bacteria > Pseudomonadota > Gammaproteobacteria > Pseudomonadales > Pseudomonadaceae > Aquipseudomonas. The sequence continues at coordinate 51,326 of NZ_AKJL01000163.1, read as the reverse complement.
CCGTGGCTCACCCATGTAGCGCTCTTTCGGCGGCGGGGTTTGCAGCAACTGGGTGATGATCGAGATCAGGAACGCAGCGGTCTTGCCGGTACCGGTCTGGGCGCGGCCGATGGCGTCTTTGCCCGCGAGGGTGAAGCCCAGCACCTGGGCCTGGATCGGCGTGCAATACGGGAAGCCCAGGTCCTGGATGGCGTGCATCAGTTCAGGGGCGAGTTTGAAGTCGTGGAAGCGGGTTTTGCCTTCCTGGGGTTCGACGACGAAGTCTTCGAGTTTCCATGGGATCACCGGCGCCTTGGGCTTGGGTTCGCGACGCGGTTTGGCGGGTTTCGGCGTTTCGCTGAGCGGCTGCTCCGGGGCTGTTATCGCCGCAGGCTGGGCAGCTTTTGCGGTCTTTGGCTCATGCTTGGGTGCCGCGGTGGTGGCGGCCCGTTCAGACTGATTACCGTCGGTGCGGTGGCCGGGAGCGTGAGACGCAGGGCTGGGAACTGGCGCGAGTTGCTCAGTCTCGCTTTTACCGAACATTTTCTTGAGTGCTTTGAGCACGGTCATCTCATCAATTGGTTAAGGAATGTACGCCGGCCAGTGTAATGCAAGAATCAGGCGCGGCGTAGTGGGATGGATCAAAGGGCGCTTTTAAACAGGAATGCTTAACGCAAGCGCTCGGCGAGCCATGTGCCGATGTCGCGAATTTCTTCGGGTAACACTTCGTGACCCATTGGGTACTCCTGCCATGTCACGGTGACACCACGCTGCTTCAAATGCTCGTAGGCGCTGCGTCCCATCGAGTTTTGCACCACATCGTCATATTGGCCGTGCATCGACAGTACCGGTATGCGCTGCTGGCTGGCGGACAGTTCCAGTTCATTGCCGAAGGTTGGTGCATAAGTAGAAAGGGCAACGATGCCACCCAGTGGTCCCTGCCATTTCAGAAACGCGGTGTGGAACACCACGGCACCGCCCTGGGAAAAACCTGCCAGGAAAATCCGCGAGGCGTCTATTCCGCTGGCGCGCTGCGTTTCAACCAGTTCGATAATCCAGTTGGCCGACTCTTCGAGTTGTTCGCGATTGATCGCGCGCGCCGGGCTCATGGCCAATATGTCGTACCAGCTCGGCATCTCGTAACCGCCATTGATGGTCACGGCGCGGCTCGGTGCCTGGGGCAAAACGAAGCGGGTGCTCAGCAGGCTTTCCTGAAGCGCTTCGGCCACCGGCAAGAAGTCATAGCGGTCGGCGCCCAGGCCATGCAGCCAGATGACGCAGGCGTCTGCGGTCTTGACAGGTTCAAGAATCAGGGGGTTGGTCATGGCTGCTCCAATGTTGTGCGTGCGCGCTCATTAAGTGCGTGATCCAAGTGCGCGTCGGGTTGATCCGTTAAGAAGATGTCGCAAGGGTACAAGTTTTGCTATTGACCTGCTGCTGAACCGCTTTAGTAGGCGGTGTGGTACGGGCTTTGCTATGGAGAAACGGTGCAACACATCTCATGCCCGGCGGTAACACTATCAGTGTACTGCCGACTGTGGGATAGCAATGAATCCGGTGATGGATGTTCGCCAAGGGCCGCTACGGGGCTTCGCGAACGTGAAAGGGCTACCGCCCGTTCGGCCGACTGGTGAGAGTGAGTTTTCCATGACGTGGATTTTCTCCTACTAGACTCATAGCTAACGTCTTACGTCGGTTGACCCCAAAACAAGCCAACACGGGTCGACTACGCCTCAAAAGGGTGCGACAGGACTCACGCTCCGACACAACAAGAGCAAAACTGGAGGTTTGAATGAAGATGTTGAAATCCACCCTGGCTATCGTGACTGCAGCCGCGGTACTCGGTGTCAGCGGGTTTGCCCAGGCGGGCGCAACCCTGGATGCAGTGATGAAGAAAGGTTTCGTGCAGTGTGGCGTCAGCGATGGTCTGCCAGGCTTCTCGGTTCCGGATTCCACCGGCAAGATCGTAGGTATCGATGCTGACTATTGCCGTGCTGTAGCGTCTGCGGTCTTCGGCGACGCGACCAAGGTCAAGTTCAGCCAGTTGAACGCCAAGGAGCGCTTCACCGCGCTGCAATCCGGCGAAATCGACATTCTGTCGCGCAACACCACCATGACCAGCTCCCGCGACGCGGGCATGGGCCTGAAATTCCCGGGCTTCATCACTTACTACGACGGCATCGGCTTCCTGGTAAACAACAAGCTGGGCGTGAAAAGCGCTAAAGAGCTGGACGGCGCGACCATCTGCATCCAGGCCGGTACCACTACCGAGCTGAACGTTTCCGACTACTTCCGCGGCAACGGCCTGAAATACACCCCGATCACCTTCGACACCTCCGACGAGAGCGCCAAGTCGCTGGAATCCGGTCGTTGCGACGTACTGACCTCCGACAAATCCCAGCTGTTCGCCCAGCGCAGCAAGCTGGCTTCGCCGAAGGACTACGTGGTTCTGCCGGAAACCATTTCCAAGGAACCTCTGGGCCCGGTCGTGCGTAATGGCGACGACGAGTGGCTGGCCATCGTGCGCTGGACTGGCTACGCCATGCTCAACGCTGAAGAAGCCGGCATCACTTCGAAGAACGTCGAAGCCGAAGCCAAGGGCACCAAGAACCCTGACGTTGCCCGTCTGCTCGGCACTGACGGTGAATACGGCAAAGACCTGAAAGTGAAGAAAGACTGGGTCGTGCAGATCGTCAAACAAGTCGGCAACTACGGCGAAGTGTTCGAGAAAAACCTCGGCAAGAGCACTCCGCTGGAAATCGACCGCGGGCTGAACGCTCTGTGGAACGCTGGCGGCATTCAATACGCACCACCAGTGCGCTGATGGTTCTATCACCCGGTGGGCCAACCGCCGGGTGATGTTCTGTTCCATTATTTCCGGGGCACTTCATGCAAAATTCAATCGGCGCACCAAAGCAGAGGCTCAGCCTCAGCGATCCACGCGTGCGTGCTTGGGTATTCCAGATCATCACGATTATCGGGGTGGTCTCGTTAGGCTGGTTTCTGTTCGACAACACGCAAACCAACCTTCAGCACCGGGGCATTACCTCCGGTTTCGACTTTCTTGAGCGCAGTGCCGGTTTCGGTATCGCCCAGCACCTGATCGACTACACCGAAGCGGACACTTACGCCCGGGTGTTTGTCATCGGCCTGCTCAATACCTTGCTGGTGACCTTCATCGGCGTGATCCTGGCGACGATCCTGGGGTTCATCGTCGGTGTGGCACGACTGTCGAAGAACTGGATCATTGCCAAGCTGGCGACGGTGTACGTGGAAGTCTTCCGCAACATCCCGCCGCTGCTGCAGATCCTGTTCTGGTACTTCGCGGTGTTCCTGACCATGCCGGGGCCGCGCAACAGCCATAATTTCGGCGATACCTTCTTCGTCAGCAGCCGTGGCCTGAACATGCCGGCGGCGTTGATGGCGGACGGCTTCTGGCCGTTTGTAGTCAGCATCGTGGTGGCGATCGTTGCCATCGTGCTGATGAGCCGCTGGGCCACCAAGCGCTTCGAAGAAACCGGTGTGCCGTTCCACAAGTTCTGGGTCGGCCTGGCGCTGTTCCTGGTGATCCCGGCCTTGTGCGCGCTGATCTTCGGTGCACCGCTGCATTGGGAAATGCCGAAGCTGCAAGGCTTCAACTTCATCGGCGGCTGGGTACTGATCCCGGAACTGCTGGCGCTGACACTGGCCCTGACCGTTTACACCGCGGCGTTCATCGCCGAGATCGTGCGTTCGGGCATCAAGTCTGTCAGCCATGGCCAGACCGAGGCGGCGCATTCCCTTGGCCTGCGCAACGGTCCGACCCTGCGCAAGGTGATCATCCCGCAAGCCCTGCGCGTGATCATTCCACCGCTGACCAGCCAATACCTGAACCTGGCGAAGAACTCCTCGCTGGCGGCCGGTATCGGGTATCCGGAAATGGTCTCGCTGTTCGCCGGCACCGTGCTCAACCAGACCGGTCAGGCGATCGAGGTGATTGCCATCACCATGAGTGTGTACCTGGCGATCAGTATCAGCATTTCCCTGCTGATGAACTGGTACAACAAGCGCATTGCGCTGATCGAGCGGTAAGGAATAGCGCATGAGTACTCATACTTTCAAACCTGACATGCCTCCACCGGGCCGCAGCATCGGTGTGGTGGCGTGGATGCGCGCGAACATGTTCTCCAGCTGGCTCAACACCCTGCTGACCCTGTTTGCGTTCTACCTCATCTACCTGGTGGTACCGCCGATCCTGCAGTGGGCCATCCTCGACGCCAACTGGGTGGGCACGACCCGCGCCGACTGCACCAAGGACGGAGCTTGCTGGGTGTTCATCCAGCAGCGTTTTGGCCAGTTCATGTACGGGTACTACCCGCCGGAACTGCGCTGGCGCGTGGACATGACCGTGTGGCTGGCGATCGTCGGCGTGGCACCGTTGTTCATCTCGCGCTTTCACCATAAAGCGGTACACGGGCTGGGCTTCCTGGTGTTGTACCCGATCATTGCCTACTTCCTGTTGCATGGCGGCATTTTCGGCCTGACCAACGTGGCGACCAGCCAGTGGGGCGGCCTGATGCTGACCCTGGTTATCGCCACCGTCGGCATTGCCGGTGCGCTGCCGCTGGGGATTGTCCTGGCCCTGGGCCGTCGTTCGAACCTGCCGGCGATTCGGGTGGTCTGCGTGACCTTCATCGAGTTCTGGCGCGGCGTGCCGTTGATTACGGTGCTGTTCATGTCCTCGGTGATGCTGCCGTTGTTCCTGCCTGAAGGCATGAACTTCGACAAGCTGCTGCGGGCACTGATCGGTGTGATCCTGTTCCAGTCGGCCTACGTGGCTGAAGTGGTGCGCGGTGGCCTGCAAGCGATTCCCAAAGGTCAGTACGAAGCGGCGTCAGCGATGGGGCTGGGCTACTGGCGCAGCATGGGCCTGGTGATTCTGCCGCAAGCCCTGAAGCTGGTGATCCCCGGCATCGTTAACACCTTCATCGCGCTGTTCAAGGACACGAGCCTTGTGATCATCATCGGCCTGTTCGACCTGCTCAACAGTGTCAAGCAAGCCGCCGCTGACCCGAAATGGCTGGGCATGGCCACTGAAGGCTATGTGTTCGCCGCCCTGGTGTTCTGGATTTTCTGTTTTGGTATGTCGCGCTATTCCATGCATCTGGAACGCAAGCTCGACACTGGCCACAAGCGCTAAGTCGCTACCTAATTTAGGAAGTTTTGTGATGAGCGAAGCAATCAAACAACCTGTGAGCCCTGAAGGCATTATTCAGATGCAGGGCGTGAACAAGTGGTACGGCCAGTTTCACGTACTCAAGGACATCAACCTCAACGTCAGGCAGGGCGAGCGAATCGTGCTGTGCGGCCCTTCGGGTTCCGGCAAGTCCACCACTATCCGCTGCCTCAACCGTCTGGAAGAACACCAGCAGGGCCGCATCGTGGTCGACGGCGTGGAACTGACCAACGACCTCAAGCAGATCGAGGCGATCCGTCGTGAAGTCGGCATGGTGTTCCAGCACTTCAACCTGTTCCCGCACCTGACCATTTTGCAGAACTGCACGCTGGCGCCGATGTGGGTGCGCAAGATGCCCAAGCGCAAGGCCGAGGAAATTGCCATGCATTACCTGGAACGCGTACGCATTCCGGAGCAGGCGCATAAGTTCCCGGGGCAACTGTCCGGCGGTCAGCAACAGCGTGTGGCGATCGCCCGCGCGCTGTGCATGAAGCCGAAAATCATGCTGTTCGACGAACCGACGTCGGCACTCGACCCGGAGATGGTGAAAGAGGTACTGGACACCATGATCGGCCTGGCCGAAGACGGCATGACCATGCTCTGCGTGACCCACGAAATGGGCTTCGCCCGCACCGTGGCCAACCGCGTGATCTTCATGGACAAGGGCGAAATCGTCGAGCAGGCCGCGCCGAACGACTTCTTCGACCACCCGCAGAACGAACGCACCAAGCTGTTCCTGAGTCAGATCCTGCATTGATCGAATCCAGGCAGTGAAATAAACCCGGACATGTTCCGGGTTTTTTTTGCCTGTAGGAGCGAGCTTGCTCCGGACGGCGTTCCGACGATGGACGTCAACGATAACGCTGGGTGCCTGATACCCCGCGGCGTTCTCGATTCCATCGCGAGCAAGCTCGCTCCTACAGGGGGCTGTTGCCGTTCTGGAATATGTTGACTAACATGTCAGAAAATTCATCCTATGATTGGATGAAAGGGCGAATTCCATGTCAGAAATTTCTCCATTAGTGAAACGATCCCTGGTCGATCAGGCTCTGGACCAACTGCGCTTGCGCATCAACCAAGGCGTGTGGGTCGTGGGCCAGCGTTTACCCACCGAGCCTGAGTTGTCCGCCGAGCTGGGCATCAGCCGCAACACCGTGCGCGAAGCCATGCGGGTGTTGGCGTTTTCCGGGCTGATCGAGATCCGTCAGGGCGACGGCAGTTACTTGCGGGCGGTGGTCGATCCGCTCGATACCTTGAAGGCGCTGTCCCGTTGCTCCCTCGAGCAGGCCCGGGAAACCCGGCGCATCCTCGAAGTCGAGGCCATCGGGCTGGCAGCCATGCGCCGCACCGATGAAGACCTGGTGGCGTTGCGCGAGGCGCTGGGTGTCAGTGGCAGTCACTACCATGGCGATCTCGATACCTACATCGCCTGCGATCTGGTGTTCCACCGCCGGCTGGTGGACGCCGCGCACAACCCGACACTCAGCGAGTTGTATCGCTATTTCTCCAGCATCGTCGGCGCGCAGTTGCGCCAGACCCTGAACATCGTCCCGCGCCGCCAGGAAGTGTTCGACCTGCACATCGAGTTGCTCGATGCCGTCGAACAACGCGACCCGGAGCGTGCCAAAGCCCTGTCGAGGCAGTTGATCAATGAACCGTGAAACCGAGAACAGCCTGACCACCCATCACCTTTCACTGTCCAAACGCACGGCGGAGCTTGAAGAGCTGTTGATCGACGCCGAGGCCGATGATGAACAGGTCCAGCAAACTCACCCGGTCCTGCGCCGTCCATGGCTGTTGCTGCTGGGACTGATTCTGGTGGCTTTGAACCTGCGCCCGGCGCTGTCGAGCATGGCGCCGATGCTCAGCGAGGTCTCGAAGTCCCTTGGTTTGTCGGCATCGCAGGCCGGTTTGCTGACGACGTTGCCGGTGTTGTGTCTTGGCCTGTTTGCGCCGTTGGCGCCGGTACTGGCCCGCCGCTTTGGTGCCGAGCGGGTGGTGTTGAGCATTCTGCTGACACTCGCTGGCGGGATCATCCTGCGCAGTTCGTTCGGTGAGATCGGCCTGTTTGCCGGCAGTGTGCTGGCCGGTGCCAGCATCGGCGTGATCGGTGTGTTGCTGCCAGGCATCGTCAAACGTGATTTCCCGAAACAGGCCGGAACCATGACCGGCGTCTACACCATGGCTCTATGCCTGGGCGCGGCGATGGCGGCGGGTGCAACGGTGCCGCTCAGCGAGCATTTCGACAAGAGCTGGGCGCTGGGTCTCGGTATCTGGGTTATTCCGGCATTAGTGGCGGCGCTGTTCTGGCTGCCGCAAGTCGGCCAAAAACACGGCGCGCACAACGTCGCCTATCGCGTTCGGGGATTGCTGCGCGATCCGCTGGCCTGGCAGGTGACCTTGTACATGGGGCTGCAATCGTCCCTGGCCTACATCGTGTTCGGCTGGTTGCCGTCGATTCTGATCGGGCGCGGTCTGACACCGACCCAGGCCGGGCTGGTGTTGTCGGGGTCGGTGATCGTGCAACTGGTCAGCTCCCTCGCCGCGCCATGGCTGGCTACACGCGGCAAGGATCAGCGCCTGGCGATTGTGATCGTGATGGCACTGACCCTCGGCGGTCTGTTCGGTTGCCTGTATGCACCGATCGAAGGCTTGTGGGGCTGGGCAATTGTGCTGGGGCTGGGGCAGGGCGCCACCTTCAGCCTGGCGTTGACCCTGATTGTGCTGCGCTCGCGGGATTCCCATGTGGCGGCGAACCTGTCGAGCATGGCCCAGGGTTTTGGTTACACCCTGGCGTCCATGGGGCCGTTCGCGGTCGGTATCGTGCATGACTGGACCGGCGGCTGGACAGCCGTGGGCTGGATCTTCGGCGTCATCGGCCTGGGGGCGATCATCGCCGGTCTCGGGGCCGGGCGGGCGCTGTATGTGCAGGTCAGCAGTGAGAAAACTTAAATGCAATGGAGCGTCTACAAATAGACAACCTCCAGAGTCGCCGAGCCATCGAGTGTTGCATCGTCAGTCAGGTCGAGCGTTGAGGTGGGTGCAATGACCGTGACAAGCGTGACCCGACTGCTCAGGTTCTGAATCGCGACAGGACCTGCGGTGCTGCCCGCCACATCAGTGAAGCCCAGATAGCCTTTGGCGCCGATCGGTATGGGGTTGGACCTGGAGGTGCTCCACGCCCGCCCCCCAGTGGTGGAGTCGGTTCGATACACTTGAGCCAGTGCGTCCACTACGGTTCTGGCGGGATCGAAGTTCAGTGAATACAGACCGATCTTGTTGCCGCTGCGGTCGAACTTCAGGCCGTAAAAGATCTCACTGTTGACGATGGCCGAGCCTTCCCGGTTGTCGCGCATGATCAAGGCGAAACGGGCAGGTGCCGTGCAGCTGATGTTGAGGTCGAGGGATTTGTCACGCAGTTGTGTCCGATTATCGACGCTCAGGTCCTGCCGGGAGATTTTTCCGTAGTCGACAAGACCGTTGTTGGAGAAAGTCGGGGTGCAGGCGACCGGAGTGATGATGCCGTTGACTGTCAGGCCTTCGGTAGACGCCGCAAGGGCGCAAGTCGCCGCGCTCACCAGCAACACTGCTGCCAGGGTTGTAGGGATACGCTTCATCGGTAAATTCCTTTTCGAGAAGAAGGTATGGGTGCTGAACCGTTCGTTCATTCAGGCAACGAACGGTTCAGCGCCTTGGCTCTAATTAGTAAACAATTTCGAACGTCGCGGAGCCATCAATGTTGACATCGTTGGTCAGGTCCAGCTCGCGGGTGGCGGCAATATATGTCTCAACCTTAAAGTCCATGGTGACAACCTGTGCTTCGATCGGATCGGTATCGCCAGTATTGGCAACGGACAGCCAATATCCCGGTTGAGCAGAGTCCGCTTTCGCCCATGTGGTTCCGCTGTCGTTTGATTCGATAGGGTCAGCCGCGGATGCATCGGCTGTGGCTCGCAGAATTTCTGGGTAAAAGAATCCCAGCTTTTTCCCGTCATCGGTCAGGCCAAGGCCAAACCAACCATCAAGTGCCGTACCGGGATTATTGTCGATTGGATTGATGGAGAATGTAGCAGCTGCATTGCAGTTCACGGTCAAAGTAAGCGGATGACTGCCAACCAGAGTGTTCTCCTCCTCATTGAGGTCTCCTGACGAGATCCTGCCGAGATCAATGACACCGCCGCCAGAGAAGGTCGGCGTGCAAGCGACAGGCGTGATGAGGCCTCTGACCGTCAGGGTATCGTCCAACGCGAAGGCCTGAGGGGCGGTGCTGATCACGGCTGTTGTAGCAAGTGCTGCGAGGTACTTTTTCATGGATGAAACTTCCTTTCTTTCGTTGTTGACCTTGAATGGCCAGGTGCGCTTGAGTGCGCCTCGGTTGCAACAAGGCAGGGTGGGTGTTACGGATAAAGAATTTCGATGGTCCCTGAGCCGTCGAGGTGAACGGCGGTGCTCAGGTCCAGGCTCACGGTGGGGGCAATGACGGCATCGACCGTAACCGTGGTTGTGAGGTTCTGGATCGAGGCCGGCCCAGCGGTGCTGGCGGCGCTGTCGGTAAAGCCCAGGTAGCTTTTCTGGGCGATCGGTATGGGGTTCGAACTGGAGGTGCTCCAGGCCACGCCCAGGGTGGTGGAGTCGGTTCGATACACGCGGGCAAAGCTGTCGGCGCTGGCGTTGGCGGGATTGACGTTGAGTGAATACAGGCCGATTTTGTTGCTGCGGTGATCCAGACCCAGCCCGTAGTAAATCTCGCTGTCGGCCGTCGCCGAGCCTGAGCGGTTGTCATGCATGACCAGGGCAAACTGTGTCGGGGCGTCGCAACCAACCCGCAGGGTTAAATCCCTGGGCGGCAGTCGGGTGCTTTTGTCGGGGTTGAGGTCGTTTTTCGATAGCCGGCCGAAATCCACCAGACCGCCATTGGACAGTTCCACGTTGCATGCGGCAGGCGCGAAACTGGCGCGCAGGGTTATCTCCCTTGAGCGTCCCGTAGCGACCGCATCCAACAGGCCGGTGGTTTCCCAGACAACGGCGTCACGTACCTGCAACGCTTTTTCCTGCGCCCAGGCTGACAGTTCCAGTTGCGCCGAAAGATTTTGCCCTTGCACCGCGACACCGCCCCGAACCGGAACGATGGCCTGCCGAGGTCGCCAAAGCAGACTCGAAGCGGTTTCGTCAGGTACCTGGCCGACGGCGGAAATCAGGCCCAGACTCACAGGTTGCCCATCGAGTACGGCGTCACCCATACGCACCGCATAGCTGCCGCGTTCGGCAAAGCGAAAGCGCTCGGCGGTCGCGGCCATGGCGCGGTAGAACAGGGTCATGTCGGTGGGTTGGGTGCAGCTCAGGTTCAGGCTCAAGCGGCGCTCGCCCAAGGTTCGCTCTGCTGAGGCATCGGCGCGTATGGCCCGATTCGTCAAACCGTAATCGACTACCGGCTGACTCAGGGTGAGCTGGCATTCATCGGCGAACGCCCAGGCCTGAGGCGTCAGTGCGCTCAACATCAGCATGGCGAGTGTTAACAACAAATGGGGGCGCTGCTTCATAAGGTCATCCTTAAAGAGTCCGGCACTGGGCGGCGGCGGTCTCGTAATACACCTGGGTATTGGCCTTGGCCGGCAGTTCGAAGCGCAGTTCGCAGCGCTCCAGCCCCGGTGCGGTTATCCACAGCTCGCGGTTGTCGAGGACGTTGGGCAGAAACACCAGTCCACCTTCTTGAGCGAGCGTGACGAACTCACCGTTTGCGGTGCTTACCGTCGCGCCACGGGGCAGAGGGGCACCGTTGTCCGTGGTGACTTTGAGCAAGGCACGACGGGTCAGCGTGATACCGAATTCGACCTTGTCGACGGCCCCGCGCCCCGCGGAAACCACGGCCAGTCCGTTGTTGATATCGAGGTTGCGCGGCAGCGAGCGGGTGTCGACTTCTATCGGGCTGCGACCATAGGCGGCCAGCTGGGGAACCACGGCTCGACCTTGCCAATCGGTCCAGACCGGACCGCTGGGGGTCGAGACTTTGATGGCACTAGCATCACCTACCGAGAGCAGCGCGAAGGTGTCCCGTACGGGGTATGGCGATAACGTCAAGCCGTCGCCGTGCAGCACCATGCCGCCACGCGCGCCAACCTGGTAGCTGGAGCGTTCGGCATCGGAGCGGGTGTAGTTCAAGTCCAATTGGCTGTAACGCGGCAGCAGGGAAACCCCCGCCGAGGACTGCACTTGCTTGTCTCGTGTGTCGTACTCAACGCCGACCCGGTAACCCAACTGATCGTTGACCTGCTCGTTCAGGCCGACACCGCTGCGGTAATCGCCAGCGGAACTGCGCACCCAGGTGCGCGCCCGGCGGTTTTCACCTAGAGGAATACTGAGGCTCAGGTAAACGCTGTCATCGCTGCGCTGTGTACCGCTGACTTGCCTTTGCGCTGTGGCCGAGATGGACACGCCTCTGATGTTGGTGCCCCAGGACGCGAGGGCGCGGCTGCTGCTTTGCCCATCGAATGTCGTTGAGCGGCTGAAGCCACTGCTGAACGCGCCAAGCCCGGGAGTTGACCAGGCCAGTGACAAGCTTTGCTGATCGCGGTAACGCGACTGGCTACGTTCCGATCGAGTGTCAATCACCGCCTCCGACAGTTCGCGATAACCAAAGGTCCGGTGCGAAGTTGCGGCATTGATCGACCACTGTTCACCCAAACGTTGCGAAATATTCAGGTCGGCCTGAAGCCCTCTGTCGGCTTGGCGGGTGCTGGTGTCGGCCATTTGCAGGGTGGTCTGGATCTGCGTGCCGGACCCTGGCAGCAAGCTCAGGCCTGTGCCCGCAGCACGGTAGTCGGCGGCGCCTGTGGCGCCGGTGCTGAGCAGGACATTCGGATTGAGTGCTCCACTCCAGCCGCCGCTGATCACCCATGGTTCGGCGCTTTGTGCCGCGCCGAGACTGCGTACCTGGCCGGCGGCCAACGAAAAGCCGGGAGCCGGCAGGCCAACACCGAGCATGGCGACGGGTACCGTGAAGCGTTGCTCGCTGCCATCCGCTTCCTTGACGGTGACTTCAACATCGGAGCGACTGTTGAGTCGACGTACGTTACTCAGGGAAAACGGTCCGGCCGGCACCACTGTCGAGTGGATCAGCGAACCGTTCTGCCGAATTTCGACCTGAGCCTGGCTCTGGGCAATCCCTTCGATGGGAGTGCTTTGGCCTTCCACCTGCAGGGCCTGCTCGGTCATGACTTGCACGCCGGTGATCTGCGCGCCGGCCAGTACCGGGTTGTAGAGATTGACCTGACCCGCTTGAAGCACCGTCTCATGGCTGGCAAAGGTGCGCTGGGTGTAAGCCGCCAGGTGAGTGGTGCGGGACACATCGTTCTGCCAGGTCTGCACCTGACGACTGCGCACAATCCAGTCTCCGGCATTGAAACCGACTTCGGTATTGGCTGAGAGGTAGCGGTTCGATTGATTGCCGTATTGGCTGTGAAGGCTGTTGACGTCGTAGTTGAGTAACCCGGCGATGCCTCCGGTTTGATAACCCGAGATATCCCGGACTGTCGGACGTATCGCCTGGGTGGGCACTATCAATGACAGTCCGAGGTTGGCTGGATCCTGTTCGATTCGGGACTGCGGCCAGGTGGCGAGCACATCGAAACAGCCTTTGTCGTTGACCGGAATTGAAGGCACGGTCAGGTTTGCCGCATCGAGCAGGGCACGGTCAAAGCACAAGTCGCCTTCCCGATTGAATGTGACGTCCACTCGGCCACGGCGCAGACCATTGACCGTGAGGGTGATCGGATGTCGGCCAGCGGTGAAGCTCGGAGCAGTCAGCAGCAGGGTGGCGAGACTGGGGTCGATACCGCGTTGACTCAGCATTTTCTGGTCAAAGGAGGTCAGCAACGCAGCAGCATTGAGATCTTCGGCATTGGCTTCGAGCCCTATCAGCACGTTGCTCAGCAGTAGCACCATGCCGGTCCGAACCCGCGACAGATAAGGGGACGTGCTGGCCGACCGAATCGCAGGCATGGCTTCGCCATCACGGTATTTCAATACGGTGTTCATGAGGTTCACTTGGGTTATGTCTGGGCGCCGGCTTAATCCGCTACGGCTTCCGTTACGCATGTAGCGACGGCAAAACAGGCCGTCACGTTGAAATGTCTGCGTCTGCTCTTCCCTGTGCGGCGCTATCGGTGGTGTCAGCTCTGGGGCGTGAGCGGTGCGTCATAGGGAGGCACGGCAAAGCCATAGACGGTCGCGGGATGAATTCGAACCTGGGTGGCAGCCTTTGCCGGTACCGAAACACTGATGTGCTCACCAGGCAGCACATAGGTTCGCGGTAGCGTTGCACCGCCCCCGGAAGGCAGCAGTTGTACCGCCTGAGCCAGGCGTACGACATAAGGTGTTTCGTTGCGTACGGTCAGTTGACCATCCAGCAGCGACCATTTCAGGTCGGTCCACGGTGTGCGGTTGGGCGCCAGGCCTGCGGGGTGAAGGATGATCGGCAGGTTCTGGCGCACCGTCACACCCACGCGGGCATGCCCGGCTTCGGGAGCAGATTTGCCTTGGGGGATGCCTTCAAAAATCACCCGCTTCAAACGCTGGGTGAGCAGGGGTTTTTCTGATTGCAGGATGAAGCGCACCAACTGCGTCTTGGCGGCTTCAACGCGTGCCAAGGGTGGCGTCACGAACACCAGTGGCTCGGTGTCTTCGGGAATGTCTTCGATGGTGACGTGTAGCAGTGCCAGGGTGGCGTCGGTGTTGGTCACTGATACAGCGGTTTCCCCATTGGCCTCATTGACGATGACCACGGAGGTATCGGGCACCATGCCGTCGGCGTGGACCTGTGCGGTCCATAACAGAACGCAGGCACCGATGCCCGTATGGGTCAAGCGGCGCACCTGCTGCAAAAACATTGTCTTGAAGTCTCTCATTGAAGTTCCCGGATAAAAGACCGTTGGCTTGGCTCGAAATACAGGCACCGCAGGGATTGCGTGAGCAAGGTCATTGGCGTCTTGTTCATGTATTCGATGGTCAGGCACTGAGTGAGCGCAGTTCTGTACGGGTACGAAGGACTGCTTGGCGGGCCACAACTTAGCGAGCAGGTAAGGCGGGAGGAATGCAACAAATACGAAAAGAGAGAGAGGCGTGTATGAAAGAGTGTTGCGGACTACGTAGCGTTTTCTAACGGGGGAGTCCTTTGGTTGTAGTCCTCCCGCGTAGTCGTCATCGCGCTGCAATGTAGGAACCATCTGTTTGTTAGATGGGCAAAGAGTTAGCCCATTGAATTCATTGAGGGTGCGACGTTGGAGGTTTTTTCGGGGCGTTGTAGAAGGGGTAAGAACGGCGCTATTTTCCGCGCCTTCGCGCCATAAGCAGGAGGTATCCCACAATGCGAGTCGTAATTGCTGACGACCATTCCGTCGTTCGTGTCGGGCTGCGCATACTCATCAACGCTAGCCGACGATGCGTGATCGTCGGCGAGGCCGACAGTGCCGACAGCCTGATGAGTCTGCTATCAAGCACATCCTGCGACCTGCTGATCACTGACTTCTCCATGCCGGGAGGACAGCAGGCCGATGGCTTGAAAATGTTGAGTACGATTCAACGCCATTACCCGGCCTTGCCGATTATTCTGGTGACGATGTTTACCAGTGTGGCGACGGCAAGGGCTGCATTGGCTCAAGGGGTGAAGGCCATCGTTGCCAAAACCGCATCGGCGACGGAGTTGCCGTTGGCAATCAATGCGGTGGAGGAAGGGCGCCGCTACCTCAGCGAGTCCCTGCGCACGTTGCTGGTCAATACCCGCAGTCAGATTCACGAGTCGCCACTGTCAGCCAAGGAACATGAAGTGGTCCGAATGCTCGCCAGTGGCATGACCGTGAGTGAAATCGCCAGTCACTTCAAACGCAGCGTGTCGACCATCAGCAAACAAAAGAACATGGCCATGCACCGGCTGGGTATTTCCACGGACGTTGATCTTTTTTCCTACGCCCGGGACAGCGGAATGTCGTACTGAAATGACGGGAATAGTCATTGCGCTATTTTCGTCATGAATGCCGATAGTGTTCGATGCATTTGCAGACTATCGTGCAGGCAATCTTTCGCAGCCATTATGTAAATCCAGGGGAGCCCGCAATTGAGTGAAGCCCATAGCGCCTTGATCACCCGTTTCTACCAGGCTTTCCAGCGCCTGGATGCCGAAGCCATGGCTTCCTGCTACACCGATGATGTGGTGTTCAGCGACCCGGCGTTCGGTGAGCTTCGCGGTCGTGATGCCAGTGACATGTGGCGCATGCTGACCACTCGGGCCAAGGACTTTTCCCTGACCTTCGATCATGTTCACGCCGACGAGCGCACCGGCGGTGCCCATTGGGTCGCGACCTATCTGTTCAGCCAGACCGGCAACACCGTGGTCAACGATATCCAGGCGCGTTTCATCTTCCGTGACGGCAAGATTTGCGAACATCACGACAGTTTCGATCTATGGACCTGGTCGCGTCAGGCGTTGGGTTTCAAAGGCCTGTTGCTGGGCTGGACGCCGCTGGTGCGCAACGCCGTTCGCGCACAGGCATTGAAGGGCCTGAAGGCATTCCAGGCCAGTCGCTGATAAGATCGCGGCTTGTTTTCCTTCAAGCCCTGATCGTTACGTGACCACCCTCAGCGAAAGCCCGATTGACGCCGAAACACCCGCGAGCAAAACCTGGTTCGTCTACCTCGTTCGCGCGGCCAACGGTTCGCTCTACTGCGGGATCAGCGATGATCCCGTGCGCCGCTTCGCCAAGCATCAAAGCGGCAAGGGCGCACGATTCTTTCTCTCCAGCCCTGCCATGGCTCTGGTCTACACAGAACGCTGTCGCGACAAAAGCGATGCGTTGCGTCAGGAACGGCTGATCAAAAAACTCAAGAAGAGCGCCAAGGAATGCCTGGTGGCGAACGCAGCGAACGCCACCTCAGACTTATCACTCTGACTGATCGGTTCCCATCAGGCAGATCTGTAGGCTGCCAAGTGATTGCGCGCTAAGCTGCTGGCTCCTGATCCTTGCGGCGGAGCCGAGCATGTCCGAGTTGATTCTGCATCATTACCCGACGTCCCCCTTTGCCGAGAAGGCCCGCCTGCTGCTGGGCTTCAAGGGCTTGTCCTGGCGCTCGGTGAAGATTTCACCAGTGATGCCAAAACCGGATCTCACGGCGCTGACCGGTGGCTACCGCAAGACACCGGTGTTGCAGATCGGTGCAGATATTTATTGCGACACGGCATTGATTGCCCGGCGACTGGAACAGGAAAAAGCCTTGCCGGCGTTTTTCCCGGAAGGTCAGGAAATGATCGCCGCGTCGTTTGCAGCTTGGGCCGATTCGGTGGTGTTCCAGCATGCGGTCAGCCTGGTGTTCCAGCCGGAATCGATAGCGGTGCGCTTTGGCAATCTGTCGCCGGAAGCGATCAAGGCGTTTCTGGCCGACCGTGCCGGTTTGTTCAGTGGTGGTAGCGCGACAAAACTGTCCACCGAGCAGGCCAAACATCAGTGGCCAACGTTCATGTCGCGCCTGGAGTTGCAGTTGCAGCGCGAAGAGGGTGATTTCCTGTTCGGTGAACCGTCGATTGCCGACTTTGCCCTGGCGCACTCACTGTGGTTCCTCAAGGCCACGCCGGTCACTGCACCGCTGGTCGATGCTTATCCGGCGGTCAGTGCGTGGCATGCGCGAGTGCTGGGCTTCGGTCACGGTGCATCCAGCGAGATGACGTCCGAGGAGGCGCTGGAGGTGGCGCGCACGTCCACGCCAGCGGCATTGCCCGATGAGCAATTCGTCGATCCGAATGGATTCACGGCGGGGCAGCAGGTGGTGATCGCAGCCACGGACTACGGCGTTGATCCGGTGGCGGGGGAGTTGTTGTTTGCCGGCCGCGAAGAGCTGATTGTACGGCGAGAGGACGAGCGCGGCGGTGTGGTGCATGTGCACTTCCCGCGGTTAGGTTTCCGGATCGAAGCCTGCTGAAAAAAACCTTGTGGGAGCGAGCTTGCTCGCGATGGCGGACTGACATTCAACAAGATTGTTGGCTGCGTTGGCCTCATCGCGAGCAAGCTCGCTCCCACAGTTAATTCAACGCAGCCAGAATCGCATCCGGGTCATACCCGCGAATCAGGGTTCCGTTTACATCGATGATCGGAATTCCTGCGCCACCCAAGGCTTCATAGTCCTTGCGCGCGACGGCATCTTTCTCGATATCGAATTCCTTGTACGGAATACCTTTCTGATCGAGAAAGCGCCGGGTCAGCTTGCAGTAGCCACACCATTCGGTGGCGTAGAGCACGACGTCGGCCTGGGCCTGCGTCTGCGCAGACACCACTTGCGATGGATTGAACACCCGCTCGATCTTGCCCCAGTTCTGATAAACCACGACCACCAGCAGGATCAGCAGGCATTTTTTCAGTACGCCGCCGAGCATCAGTTGCGACGCTTCAGCTGATCGGTGAGCGAAGTGGGCAGGCCCTTGATAATCAACGTGCCGGCTTCTTCGTCGTACTCGATCTTCGAACCCAACAGGTGCGCTTCGAAACTGATCGACAGGCCTTC
The DNA here is from genome assembly GCF_000282355.1 of Pseudomonas sp. GM49. Taxonomy (GTDB): domain Bacteria; phylum Pseudomonadota; class Gammaproteobacteria; order Pseudomonadales; family Pseudomonadaceae; genus Aquipseudomonas. Next base: position 33,589 of record NZ_AKJL01000163.1, on the reverse strand, counting down.
GGCGCGGCCAGTGAATCGGCGGAACTGGTTCAGGGTGCGTTTATCAGCCGGGATTTCCGGCGAGAGGCCATAGTCCTTGTTGCGGATGTGGTCGTAGAAAGCTTTCGGGCGTTCTTCGTCGATCAGGCCCGACAACTCTTCCAGGCCCATCGGCTCACCAAGTTTGGCCTGGCTGCTGGCGTAATCCACCAGGGTCTTGGTCTTCTCGCGGGCGTCGTCTTCCGGCAGGTCTTCGCTTTCGACGAAATCACTGAAGGCCTTGAGCAGGGTGCGGGTTTCACCTGGGCCGTCGACGCCCTCCTGGCAGCCGATGAAGTCGCGGAAATACTCCGAAACCTTTTTGCCGTTCTTGCCTTTGATGAACGAAATGTACTGCTTGGACTGCTTGTTGTTCTGCCACTCGGACACGTTGATCCGCGCCGCGAGGTGCAACTGGCCCAAATCCAGGTGACGGGAAGGGGTCACGTCCAGTTGATCGGTCACCGCGACGCCTTCGCTGTGGTGCAGCAGGGCGATGGCCAGGTAATCGGTCATGCCTTGCTGGTAGTGCGCGAACAGTACGTGGCCACCGACCGAGAGGTTGGACTCTTCCATCAGCTTTTGCAGATGCTCCACCGCCACTCGGCTGAACGCCGTGAAGTCCTTGCCACCCTCGAAGTATTCCTTCAGCCAGCCGCTGAATGGAAAGGCCCCGGACTCGGGATGAAACAGGCCCCAGGCTTTGCCCTGTTTGGCGTTATAGCTTTCGTTGAGGTCGGCGAGCATGTTCTCGATGGCCGCGGACTCAGCCAGTTCAGAGTCACGAGCGTGGAGAACTGCGGGTGTGCCGTCGGGTTTTTTGTCGATCAGGTGGACGATGCAATGACGGATCGGCATGGGCTTCTCGGCTGAATGAAGAGAGGAGGGCGTGCTCCCCCGAAAAAGCGCTCAGTGTACCGCAACCACTGGTTTTGGCGCGGTGCGAAGGGCAATTGTCGGGCGACCGACGGCGCTTATGCAGTTTTTTACGGTTTTAGCACAATAAAGCTGACCAAATGGGTAGCTAGAGGCGGATATTTCCACGTCTGTGTGCTAGCTTTGCCCGGTCTTGCGCGAAGTCACTGCGTTAAGCGTGCAGTCAGCATTTGTCAGGTCGAACCAAACCCTGATTTCGGTATCTATAACCCCGATCCCGAGGTTATTTGGCCGAGGGTGCCAGATCCAGAAGATCGGGCTCGATAGCTGACATTGCACTCTGCAATCCATATGAATTTGATAGGGAAGGAACACTAAATGGCTCTTACTAAAGACCAACTGATCGCCGACATCGCTGAAGCTATCGACGCGCCGAAAACCACCGCGCGTAACGCTCTGGACCAACTGGGCCAAATCGTTGCCGATCAGCTGGAAAATGGCGGCGAAATCACTCTGCCAGGTATCGGCAAACTGAAAGTGACTGAGCGCCCTGCCCGTACCGGCCGCAACCCTTCGACTGGCGCTGCCATCGAAATCGCTGCCAAGAAAGTGATCAAGCTGGTTGTGGCCAAAGGCCTGACCGACGCTGTCAACAAGTAAGACTTGTTAAAAAAAACCGTGCGCCGGAGCGATCCGGGCACGGTTTTTTTGTGGGCGTTATAACGATTTACGCAAGGTAAATTGTTGGGATAATTCCTTTGTTTGAAAGTAGTTGTTACCTGCGCACCTGACAGGAATAGCTGTTTGCGCTGAATTGAACTTTTCTCTCTGTATAAAGCGAACGCTCCTACAGAACTGATAGTTGAGTGTGCGCCTTGGGTCGGTAGTATCAATAAGGCGTAGCGCTCGGCTTTGCGTAAAAAGCCAAAACCAAATTTCAGTTGCTGGTTACAGGGATGATTTTATGAAAGTTAAACAGTTGTTGATGTGCGTATCGTTTCTGGTGTCCGGTCAGGCTTTGGCAAATGTGACCGAGTACTGCCCAAGCCCTGCTGACATCAAGGAGTTGGCAGCTGGTGCCTATAAAGCCCCGACAGCAAGTGGCGACGGGGAATGGTACGGTGTTTCGCAAGCGGGGCGTGGGCCGGTTGGTGATTTCGAACTGGCGATATTCGCACCTCGCATAACGGCCGAGGGCGGTACTGTCGCCGGTGAAATTCTGCGTTGCGGTTACATGCTGAAGAATGGAGGCGAACTGGATATGAGGTACAAGCGAGAGGGCACTGTCGTAAGTATTGATACCAGTGGGCCATGGGAGGAATGGTATGGTCAGTATTACTGCGATAGCAAAGAGGCGCGAGCCTGTGTGTTCAAAGAGAATGTTCGTGCAAAACGTTAAAACGAAGATATCTAAACTTTCCTGTTATCGAAGTTGCAGGAAAGTTGTCAGGCAGTTGGTGGTTACAGATCTGAGCGTCACTGTTAACCGTTAAGGTTTGTTAAAAGCCGTGTATAGGAGTCATCCGGGCACGGCTTTTTTGTGCGCCTGGCTTTTTACTCGGTTGTAGCCTTCGACCATCGTGCCTGACGCCAGGTCTGTTGCTGCGCTTTGCTCTGGAAAGTCCAGGCGACGAAGCGGCTCTGCTTCTGGCCCTGACCCATTTCCACCACCTGACTGTCCAGCACTCCGGCCTTTTTCAAGGCGGTCTGGATCGCCGGCAGGTTTGACGCCTTTGACACCAGCGTGCTGAACCACAGCACTTGTTGCGCCACTTGCACGCTCTCGCTGACCAGTTGCGTGACGAAACGCACTTCCCCACCCTCACACCACAATTCCGCCGCTTGTCCGCCGAAGTTCAGCACCGGCAGCTTGCGTTTCGGATCGGCTTTACCCAAGGCGCGCCATTTGCGCGTGCTGCCCCGTGTGGCCTCGTCCAGCGATGCGTGGAACGGCGGGTTGCACATCGTCAGGTCGAAACACTCGGCACTTTCCAGCAGGTCTGTGAGGATCTGCTTGGGATTGCTCTGTTGGCGCACCTGAATGGCTTTGTTCAAGCCGTTGGACGCAATGATTGCCTTGGCGGCGGCGATGGCGGTCGCATCGATATCGGAACCGAGAAAATGCCAGCGGTAATCACTGTAACCGATCAGCGGATATACGCAGTTGGCGCCCATACCGATGTCCAGCACCTTCACGGCGGCACCACGGGGGATCACACCGTCATTGCCACTGGCCAGCAGGTCGGCAAGGAAGTGCACGTAATCGGCACGACCTGGCACCGGCGGGCACAGATAGTCGGCCGGAATGTCCCAGTGAGCGATGCCGTAGAACGACTTGAGCAGCGCCCGGTTGAACACCCTCACGGCTTCGGGGCTGGCGAAGTCGATGCTTTCCTTGCCGTACGGATTGATGATCACGAACTTCTTCAGTTCCGGAGCGCTTTTGATCAGCGTCGGAAAGTCGTAGCGACCCTGATGGCGATTGCGCGGGTGCAGGCTGGCCTTCTCGCGGGGTTCCACGGCTTTGGCCGGGGTCGCGGGTGAAGGCTTTTTGCGCGCAGGTTTCGGTGGGCGAGGGGCGGTCATGGCGGTGGTCAATTCGGGTATGGCTGAAAGTGGGGGGCATTGTCCCACATCTGTGGGGCAACACCGACCAAATGTGGGAGCGAGCCTGCTCGCGAATGCGGTGGGTCAGTCGCCATCATCGTTGATTGATACACCGCCATCGCGAGCAGGCTCGCTCCTACAGGGGATGCTCATGAGATGTAAGAAAGTGGCAGGCATAAAAAAGGGAGGCCACTTGGGCCCCCCTTTTTCATTGCTATCTGCCGTTACAGGCTGGCAATCCGCGCATGCTGCTCGGCCAGCTTGCCCAGGGCCTGTTCGGCCTCGGCCAGTTTGGCACGTTCTTTCTCGATGACTTCGGCTGGCGCCTTGTCGACGAAGCCGGCGTTGGACAGCTTGCCGCCGACTCGTTGCACTTCACCTTGCAAACGCTGGATTTCCTTGTCCAGACGCGCCAGTTCCGCACCTTTGTCGATCAAACCGGCCATCGGCACCAGCACTTCCATTTCGCCGACCAGTGCGGTGGCGGACAGAGGCGCTTCTTCGCCAGCAGCCAGTACGGTGATCGATTCGAGGCGCGCCAGTTTCTTCAGCAGGGCTTCGTTTTCGGTCAGGCGACGCTGATCTTCGGCGCTGACGTTCTTCAGGAACAGCGGCAGCGGTTTGCCCGGGCCGATGTTCATTTCGCCACGGATGTTACGGGTGCCGAGCATCAGGCCCTTGAGCCATTCGATGTCGTCTTCGGCGGCCTGATCGATGCGTGTTTCGTTGGCCACTGGCCACGGTTGCAGCATGATCGTCTTGCCTTCGATACCGGCCAGCGGCGCGATGCGCTGCCAGATTTCTTCGGTGATGAACGGCATGAACGGGTGCGCCAGGCGCAGGGCGACTTCCAGTACGCGAACCAGGGTGCGACGGGTGCCGCGCTGGCGCTCGACCGGTGCGTTTTCGTCCCACAGCACAGGCTTGGACAGTTCCAGGTACCAGTCGCAATACTGGTTCCAGATGAACTCGTACAGGGCTTGTGCGGCCAGGTCGAAACGGAACTGGTCAAGCTGGCGGGTCACTTCGGCTTCGGTACGTTGCAGCTGCGAAATGATCCAGCGATCAGCCAGGGACAGTTCATAGGCTTCACCGTTCTGGCCGCAGTCTTCGCCCTTGTCCAGCACGTAGCGCGCTGCGTTCCAGATCTTGTTGCAGAAGTTGCGGTAGCCTTCGACGCGGCCCATGTCGAACTTGATGTCGCGACCGGTGGACGCCAGCGAACAGAAGGTGAAGCGCAGGGCGTCGGTGCCATAGCTGGCGATGCCTTCGGCGAACTCGTCGCGGGTCTGCTTCTCGATCTTCTTCGCCAGTTTCGGCTGCATCAGGCCCGAGGTGCGTTTCTGCACCAGGGTTTCCAGGTCGATGCCGTCGATGATGTCCAGCGGATCAAGGACGTTGCCCTTGGACTTGGACATCTTCTGACCCTGGCCATCACGCACCAGACCGTGAACGTACACCGTCTTGAACGGGACCTGCGGCGTGCCGTCTTCGTTTTTCACCAAATGCATGGTGAGCATGATCATCCGGGCAACCCAGAAGAAAATGATGTCGAAGCCGGTTACCAGGACGTCGGTGGAATGGAACTTCTTCAGGAATTCGGTTTTCTCCGGCCAGCCGAGGGTGGAGAACGTCCACAGGCCCGAGCTGAACCAGGTGTCGAGAACGTCATTGTCCTGTTGCAGTGTCACGTCGGCGCCGAGGTTATGCTTGGCCCGCACTTCGGCTTCGTCGCGACCGACATAGACCTTGCCCGACTCGTCGTACCAGGCCGGAATCCGGTGCCCCCACCACAGCTGACGGCTGATGCACCAGTCCTGGATGTCGCGCATCCACGAGAAGTACATGTTTTCGTACTGTTTCGGCACGAACTGGATACGGCCGTCTTCAACGGCAGCAATCGCAGGCTCGGCCAAAGGCTTGGTGGACACGTACCACTGGTCGGTCAGCCACGGCTCGATGACGGTGCCGGAGCGGTCGCCTTTCGGTACTTTCAAAGCGTGATCGTCAACGCTGACCAACAGACCGGCAGCGTCGAACGCGGCCACGATCTGCTTGCGCGCTTCGAAGCGGTCCAGGCCGGCGTATTCGGCCGGGATCTTGCCGTCGATGGTCTCGTTCAGTGTGCCGTCGAGGTTGAACGCCTGGCACGCTGGAAGAACGGTTGCGTTCTTGTCGAAGATATTCAGCAGCGGCAGGTTGTGGCGCTTGCCGACTTCGTAGTCGTTGAAATCGTGGGCCGGGGTGATTTTCACACAGCCGGTGCCGAATTCAGGGTCGCAGTAATCGTCTGCGATGATCGGGATGCGGCGGCCAACCAGCGGCAGCTCGACAAACTTGCCGATCAGGGCTTTGTAGCGATCATCGTTCGGGTTCACCGCAACGGCGGAGTCGCCGAGCATGGTTTCCGGGCGAGTGGTCGCGACGATCAGGAAATCGTTGCCTTCAGCGGTCTTGGCGCCATCGGCCAGCGGGTACTTCAGGTTCCACAGGAAACCTTTCTCGTCGTGGTTCTCCACTTCAAGGTCGGAAATCGCCGTGTGCAGCTTGGTGTCCCAGTTGACCAGGCGCTTGCCGCGGTAGATCAGGCCGTCTTCGTGCAAACGAACGAACGCTTCTTTTACTGCTTCCGAGAGGCCGTCGTCCATGGTGAAGCGCTCGCGGCTCCAGTCGACGGACGAGCCGAGGCGGCGGATCTGGCGGCTGATGTTGCCACCGGACTCATCCTTCCATTCCCAGACTTTTTCGAGGAATTTTTCGCGGCCCAGGTCGTGGCGGCTCTGGCCCTTGGCTTCGAGCTGGCGCTCTACCAGCATCTGCGTGGCGATACCGGCGTGGTCGGTGCCCGGCTGCCACAGGGTGTTGCGACCCTGCATGCGGCGGAAACGGATCAGGGCGTCCATGATCGCGTTGTTGAAACCGTGACCCATGTGCAGGCTGCCGGTGACGTTCGGCGGCGGGATCATGATGGTGTAGGACTCGCCCGCGCCTTGCGGGGCGAAGTAATTCTCTGACTCCCAGGTGTTGTACCAGGAAGTTTCAATGGCGTGCGGCTGGTAGGTCTTATCCATGCGCGGCGGGACCCTATTGGCATTTATTCAGGAAAAGCCGGGAAGTATAGCGGGGATGTGCCGATGCGCGTAGAGCGAGGTGACAATGGGTGGGGGAAAAGTTGTGGTTGGTATTTTGTCTGGGGGGGCCCCTTCGTCGGAACGCCGCCCGGACCAAGCCCGCTCCCACAGGATCAGTGTCGATCACAAAATAGTGGTTCGACAAAAGACCTGTGGGAGCGTGGCTTGCCCGCGATAGCGGTCTATCAGGCAACCTGATTCAAATCGTTATGCCGCGTTTCCTTCAGGCACAGCACTGCAATCAAACTCAGCACCGCCGCCCCGGACACATACCCGCCGACGTAACTCAAACCACCCATCGCCACCAGTTTCTGTGCGAAGAACGGCGCCGCGGAGGCGCCGACGATACCGCCCAGGTTGTAGGCCGCCGAGGCGCCGGTGTAGCGCACATGGGTGGGGAACAACTCCGGCAGCAGCGCACCCATGGGCGCAAACGTCACGCCCATCAGGAACAGTTCGATGCCCAGGAATAGCGCCACGCCCCAGGTCGAGCCTTGAGTCAGCAACGGCTCCATCAGGAAACCGGACAGGATCGCCAACACGCCACCGACGATCAGCACCGGTTTACGCCCATAACGGTCACAGGCCCAGGCCGACAGCGGGGTGGCGGCCGCCATGAACAGCACGGCGAAGCACAACAGGCCGAGGAAGGTTTCGCGGCTGTAGCCAAGCGTTGTCACGCCGTAACTCAGGGAAAACACGGTGGAGATATAAAACAGCGCGTAGCACACGACCATCGCGCCGGCTCCCAGCAATACGGGCACCCAGTATTGGCCGAACAGCTCGAACAGCGGGATCTTCACCCGTTCCTGACGCGCCACGGCGTTGGCGAACACCGGGGTTTCATGCAGCTTGAGGCGCACGTACAGGCCGACCAACACCAGCGCGGCGCTGAGCAGGAATGGAATACGCCAGCCCCATGAACGGAATTGTTCATCGTCCAGCACCACGGCCAATGTCAGGAACAGGCCGTTGGCCGCCAGAAAGCCAATGGACGGACCCAACTGCGGGAACATGCCGAACCACGCGCGTTTGCCTTTCGGCGCGTTTTCCGTGGCCAGCAATGCCGCACCACCCCATTCGCCGCCCAACCCCAGGCCTTGGCCGAAGCGCAGGACGCAAAGCAGGATCGGTGCCCAGGCGCCAATGCTGTCGTAACCCGGCAGAACGCCGATCAGCGTGGTGCACACGCCCATCAGCAGTAGCGAGGCGACCAGGGTCGATTTGCGACCGATACGGTCGCCGAAGTGGCCGAAAAGGGCCGAACCCAAGGGGCGTGCAAGGAAGGCGATGCCGAACGTGAGAAACGCCGAAAGCATCTGGGCGGTGCCGGATGTCTGTGGAAAGAACACCGGGCCGATCACCAGCGCAGCGGCGGTGGCATAGACGTAGAAGTCGTAGAACTCGATGGCGGTACCGATGAAGCTCGCGGTGGCCACGCGGGTGGCGGAGTTCGTCGGTTGCGCAGGTGTAGAGTCGCTGTAAGTCGTGCTGGTCGTCATGCGGTTATCCCTGACAGTCATGTGCTCCAGTGGAGCGAATTATTATGGTCGAGAACCCAGGGATGTGGGCTTAACGCAGAGTGCGGGTGGCACAGGGTGTGGCGGGGCTTGGGTAAGCGGTTCGATTATAGGAAGGTGGCTAACGATCAAACAAGTGGCTTGGGGGCTGGCATTTGTGGCAAGGGAGCAAGCTCCCTCGCCACAGACAATTACCTCGATCCTAGATAACCACAGGCATCGAGCTGGTCTGCCAGATCAATACTCGCGTGACACGGTTGTCTTCGGTCTCGAGAATTTCCAGGCGATACCGACCGATCCTCAGGCACACCGCGCTTTCGGGAATGGTTTCCAGTGCCTCGGTGACCAGGCCGTTCAGGGTTTTCGGGCCATCGCTGGGCAGGTGCCAGCCGAGGCTCTTGTTCAGCTCGCGAATGGACGCGGCGCCGTCGATCACCAGGCGTCCGTCGGCTTGGGGATGAATGTGCGGGTTGTCCAGGCTGTGCTGGCTTTCGAACTCGCCGACGATTTCTTCGAGAATGTCTTCCAGTGTGACGATGCCCAGCACTTCGCCGTATTCGTCGACCACCATGCCCAGGCGCCGCTGCTGCTTGTGGAAGTTGAGCAGTTGCAGCTGCAACGGGGTACTTTCCGGCACGAAATACGGCTCGTGACTGGCCGCCAGCAACGCTTCCCTGGTCAGGCTCGCATCAGGCAGCAAGTGAAGGATGTGTCGGGTGTTGAGGACGGCTTCGACCTGGTTGATATCACTGTGGAACACCGGCAGGCGAGTGCGTTTGTTGTGGCGCAATTGTTCGATGATTTCTTCGAGGGAGTCATCGAGATTGATGCCGTCCACATCACTGCGCGGTACCAGGATGTCATTGACCGTGATGTTGTCCAGCGCGTGGATGCCTGACAGCGGGTGAGGGCGGCTTACGGTTTCCGGCGTGTCCTGCCGCTCCGTCAGTGTTTCGTCCTCACTTCGTTGCACTACTTTGGCTTTACGGGCGAACGGTCGCATCAGCAACTGACTGATGCTGTTGAGCAGCCATGCCGCGGGATAGATGATTTTCAGCGGCACGCGCAGCAGATTGTTGCCTTGGGCCAGGATCGCATCCGGATAGCGGACGGCGAGGGCGCGTGGCAAGTAGTCGGAAAACACCAGCAATATGGCGCCCGCCCCAAGGCAAGCGACCCACGGACCGTTTTCGGTCCAGGTGAAAATGGCCAGCAAGGTGCTGATGACCACCACGAGTGCGCGGCAGAGGGTGTTGCAAAAAATCAGGCTGGCCAGGGGGAAGCTGAGTTTCGCCACCGGTTTGTCGCTGGAACGCGTCGCGGTGCGCTGGGCCAGCAAATACTGGTGCGCCGCTTCGATGGCGGTAAACAGCCCCGACCATAAAATCAGCAGGGTCACTACCGCGAGCATCGGCCCTATGGGCAAGTCGTCCATTAATGCCGCCCGTCAGATATGCAGGATGTATTCACGAACCAGTTTGCTGCCGAAATACGCCAGCATCAGCAGGCAAAAGCCGGCCAGGGTCCAGCGAATGGCCTTGTGCCCGCGCCAGCCGAGGCGATTGCGGCCCCAAAGCAGCACGCTGAAAACGATCCAGGCCAGGCAGGCCAGCAGGGTTTTGTGCACCAGGTGCTGGGCGAACAGGTTTTCGACGAACAGCCAGCCGGAAATCAGCGACAGCGACAACAGCGTCCAGCCGGCCCAGAGGAAACCAAACAGCAGGCTTTCCATGGTTTGCAGCGGCGGGAAGTTCTTGATCAGCCCGGATGGGTGCTTGTGCTTGAGTTGGTGGTCTTGAACCAGCAGCAGCAAGGCCTGGAACACCGCGATGGTGAACATGCCGTAGGCAAGGATCGAGAGCAGTATGTGGGCGAGGATGCCCGGCTCCTCATCGATGACCTGTACCGTGCCGGCGGGGGCAAAATGCGCCAGCATCACGGTCAAGGCCCCAAGCGGGAACAGCAGGACCAGCAGGTTCTCTACCGGTATCCGCGAGCAGGCCAGCAGGGTCAGCGCGATGACCGCCACGGCAATCAGGCTCGCGGCACTGAAGAAGTCCAGGGCCAGGCCGGTCGGGGTCAGCAGGTGGGTGAGCAGGCTGACGCTGTGGGCCAATACGGCGAGCACGCCGAGCATGACTAGCAGGCGTTTGTTGACCTTGGCGCCGGACGCCAGGCGAGTGCCCTGGTAAATGGTCGCAGCGGCATACAAGCAGGCGGCGGCGAGGGTAGTTAGCAAGCTGGGTGACAAGGGGAGCATAAATCCTGTTAGGCAAGCCCGAAAGTCGCTGAGTTTGGCATAGAACCCACACCACACGAAAGACCGCGCAACCCGACAGCGAGGTGTCCGCCAGCCACAGTCTTCGCTATAATCCGCGACCTGCCCACGCCGCAGGCTCGCCGAGCACACATTTAGTCCGGTCCGGGCCGCCATTATCCCGGTCTACACAGGGCCTGAAAGGATCGCGCAATGTTTGAAAACTTAACCGACCGTCTCTCGCAGACGCTGCGCCATGTCACCGGCAAGGCCAAGCTGACTGAAGACAACATCAAAGACACCTTGCGTGAAGTGCGCATGGCGTTGCTCGAAGCCGACGTCGCCCTGCCGGTGGTCAAGGACTTCGTCAATTCGGTCAAGGAACGCGCCGTTGGCACCGAGGTGTCGCGCAGCCTGACGCCGGGCCAGGCCTTCGTGAAGATCGTCCAGGCCGAACTCGAAAGCCTGATGGGCGCGGCCAACGAAGACCTGAACCTGAGCGCCGTTCCGCCAGCGGTCATCCTGATGGCCGGTTTGCAGGGCGCCGGTAAGACCACCACCGCCGGCAAGCTCGCGCGCTTCCTTAAAGAGCGCAAGAAGAAGTCGGTCATGGTCGTGTCCGCCGACGTTTACCGTCCAGCGGCGATCAAGCAGCTGGAAACCCTGGCCAACGACATCGGCGTGACGTTCTTCCCGTCGGATCTGAGCCAGAAGCCGGTCGACATCGCCAACGCGGCTATTAAGGAAGCAAAACTCAAATTCATCGACGTGGTCATCGTCGATACCGCCGGTCGTCTGCACATCGACGAAGAGATGATGGGCGAGATCAAGGCGCTGCATGCCGCGATCAACCCGATCGAAACCCTGTTCGTGGTCGATGCCATGACCGGCCAGGACGCCGCCAACACGGCCAAGGCCTTCGGCGATGCATTGCCGCTGACTGGTGTGATCCTGACCAAGGTCGACGGTGACGCCCGTGGCGGTGCCGCGCTGTCGGTGCGTGCCATCACCGGCAAGCCGATCAAGTTCATCGGTATGGGCGAGAAGAGCGAAGCGCTCGATCCGTTCCATCCCGAGCGTATCGCCTCGCGCATCCTCGGCATGGGCGACGTGCTCAGCCTGATCGAGCAGGCGGAAGCGACGCTCGACAAGGACAAAGCCGACAAGCTTGCTAAAAAGTTGAAGAAGGGCAAGGGCTTCGACCTCGAAGACTTCCGCGATCAGCTGCAACAGATGAAAAACATGGGCGGCCTCGGCGGGCTCATGGACAAGCTGCCGAACATGGGCGGCGTGAACCTGGCGCAGATGGGCAGCGCCCAGGGCGCGGCAGAAAAGCAATTCAAGCAGATGGAAGCCATCATCAACTCCATGACCCCGGCCGAGCGCCGCGACCCTGAGATGATCAGCGGTTCGCGCAAGCGCCGGATCGCCATGGGTTCCGGCACCCAGGTGCAGGACATCGGCCGCTTGATCAAGCAGCACAAGCAGATGCAGAAAATGATGAAGAAGTTCTCGGCGAAAGGCGGAATGGCCAAGATGATGCGCGGCATGGGCGGTATGTTGCCCGGCGGCGGCATGCCAAAGCTCTAAAGAATCCGCGCCGGTCATCGCACCGGCGCAGACCCCGCAAGGAAGCGGGATCTCCAGCAAACCCGCATTTGGCGGGAGCTGACCGGCCGTTTTCAACGACGGCTCTATAGCAAATCTGCACGGCGGCCGGTAGGCGCCGGAAAAAGTCATTTGCAAAAGTCCGGATATTCCTTAGAATATGCGGCCTTTCGGGCACCCATGCCCGCTGTGCATTTAGATTTGCAGCACCGACTACAGGAACGATGTTCACATGCTAACAATCCGTCTTGCCCTTGGCGGCTCCAAAAAGCGCCCGTTTTACCACTTGACCGTAACCGACAGCCGCAACCCGCGCGACGGTTCGCACAAGGAACAGGTTGGCTACTTCAACCCTGTTGCCCGTGGTCAGGAAGTTCGTCTGTCCGTGAACCAAGAGCGCGTAGCCTACTGGCTGAGCGTTGGTGCACAACCTTCTGAGCGCGTTGCTCAGTTGTTGAAGGAATCTGCTAAGGCTGCGGCCTGAGCAATATGAACGCGACGCCAGCCATTGCTGATGATTTGATCGTTATCGGCAAGATTTATTCTGTTCACGGCGTTCGCGGCGAAGTGAAGGTGTACTCCTTTACTGATCCGATTAAAAACCTGCTGGACTACAAAACCTGGACGCTCAAGCGTGAGGGTAATGTAAAGCAGGTAGAGCTGGTCAGCGGACGCGGGAATGACAAGTTCCTGGTCGCAAAGCTCAAGGGTCTCGATGATCGCGAAGAAGCTCGTCTTCTGGCCGGTTATGAGATCTGCGTGCCGCGCAACCTGTTCCCTGAACTTACCGACGGCGAGTACTACTGGTACCAGCTGGAAGGTCTCAAGGTTATCGACACGCTCGGACAACTGTTCGGGAAAATCGATCACCTGCTGGAGACCGGCTCGAACGATGTCATGGTGGTCAAACCTTGCGCTGGCAGCCTGGATGATCGCGAACGCCTGTTGCCCTATACGGAGCAATGCGTGTTGGCCGTCGACCTGGCCGCAGGCGAGATGAAGGTGGATTGGGATGCGGATTTCTAAGCGTGGCTAATTTGCGCGTAGAAGTGATCAGTCTGTTTCCCGAGATGTTCTCCGCCATCAGCGATTACGGCATCACCAGTCGTGCGGTGAAACAGGGGCTCTTGCAGCTCACCTGTTGGAATCCGCGAGACTACACGACGGATCGACATCACACTGTGGACGATCGCCCGTTTGGCGGTGGTCCGGGCATGGTGATGAAGATCAAGCCCCTGGAAGATGCTCTGGTTCAGGCCAAGGCAGCCGCCGGGGAGGGAGCGAAGGTAATTTACCTGTCCCCCCAAGGCCGTCAACTGACTCAGTCGGCGGTACGCGAGTTGGCGAATCTGGATGCATTGATCCTGATTGCCGGCCGCTATGAAGGCATTGACGAGCGTTTTATAGATGCTCATGTCGATGAAGAGTGGTCGATTGGTGACTATGTACTGTCTGGCGGCGAGCTGCCGGCGATGGTCCTGATCGATGCGGTTACACGACTGCTGCCTGGAGCTTTAGGGCATGCGGACTCCGCCGAGGAGGATTCCTTTACGGATGGTTTGCTGGATTGCCCGCACTACACCCGACCGGAGGTGTATGCGGATCAGCGTGTTCCCGACGTATTGCTAAGTGGCAATCACGCGCACATCCGGCGTTGGCGTTTACAGCAGTCCCTTGGTCGGACCTTTGAACGACGCGCCGATCTTCTGGAAAGCCGCTCGCTTTCTGGAGAAGAGAAGAAGCTGCTCGAGGAATACATCCGCGAGCGGGACGATAGTTAACAACGTATCGATGGTAGATCAGACGATTTACCTTAGGAGCACAGCATGACTAACAAAATCATCCTTGCACTCGAAGCAGAGCAGATGACCAAAGAGATCCCTCCCTTTGCCCCGGGCGACACCATTGTCGTTCAGGTGAAAGTGAAGGAAGGCGACCGTTCGCGTCTGCAAGCGTTCGAAGGTGTTGTTATCGCCAAGCGTAACCGCGGCGTAAACAGTGCATTCACCGTTCGTAAAATCTCCAACGGTGTTGGCGTAGAGCGTACTTTCCAGACCTACTCCCCGCAAATCGACAGCATGGCTGTCAAGCGTCGCGGTGACGTACGTAAAGCCAAGCTGTACTACCTGCGTGATCTGTCGGGTAAAGCAGCTCGCATCAAGGAAAAACTGGCTTAAGTCCAGATTCCGATGCAGAAAAAAGCAGCCTTCGGGCTGCTTTTTTGTTGTCTGCGATTTATCTTCGTTGACCGTGTTGCCGGTCTTGCCTGAGCCTTTATGCCCGCCATTGATCATCCCTTGATAGACCAGTTCCTCGACGCCCTGTGGCTAGAGAAAGGTCTCTCCGACAACACCCGCGATGCTTATCGCAGTGACCTTGCGCTGTTCAACGGCTGGCTGCAGGAAAAAGGCCTGGAACTGATCAACGCAGGCCGCGAGCTGATCCTCGATCACCTGGCCTGGCGCCTGGAGCAAAACTACAAACCCCGTTCGACCGCCCGATTTCTCTCCGGCGTGCGTGGCTTCTATCGCTATTTGCTGCGGGAAAAGCTGATTGCTGTCGATCCGACCCTTCGCGTCGATATGCCGCAACTCGGCAGGCCATTGCCAAAGTCCTTGTCGGAAGCAGATGTAGAGGCCTTGTTAAAAGCGCCGGATCTGAGCGAAGCCATCGGCCAGCGCGACCGCGCCATGCTCGAAGTGCTGTACGCCTGCGGACTGCGGGTGACCGAGCTGATCAGCCTCACCCTTGAACAAGTCAATTTGCGTCAAGGCGTGTTGCGTGTGATGGGCAAGGGCAGCAAGGAACGACTGGTGCCAATGGGCGAGGAGGCGATTGTCTGGGTCGAACGCTACATGCGTGATGCCCGCAGCGAACTGCTTGGCGGGCGTCCCAGCGATGTATTGTTCCCGAGCCAGCGTGGCGAGCAGATGACCCGCCAGACCTTCTGGCACCGGATCAAGCATCAGGCCAAGGTGGCCGGGATCGGCAAGTCGCTGTCACCGCACACGCTGCGCCATGCCTTCGCCACGCACCTGCTCAACCACGGTGCAGACTTGCGGGTGGTACAGATGCTGCTGGGGCACAGCGATTTGTCGACCACCCAGATCTATACCCACGTGGCACGCGCACGCTTGCAGGACCTGCACGCCAAACACCACCCGCGCGGTTAGCACGGGACTGTGTAGCAGCTGGCGAAGCCTGCGTCCGGCTGCTACATAAATGCGTCGTGCAACGTGAGCGAAATGTCGTGCATCAGGCGCATTCGGCCCCGGGAACCTTATGTGATAGGCTTGGCCGGTTTGCACGATGGGCGATTATGACCCGGTGTTTCGGCACGGGCGTTCTGATCGTCCCATATGTTCGCCTTCAGGAGTTCTCATGCGTCTGACCCAGATTTTCGCCGCCGCCGCCATTGCGTTGGTCAGCACCTTTGCCGTCGCCGATGACGCGGCCGACAAAGCCATTCGTAAAAGCCTGGAAAACCTCCAGCTCGAAGTCCCGGTGGAAAGCATCACCGCCAGCCCGTTGCCAGGCCTGTACGAAGTCAAGCTCAAAGGCAGCCGTGTACTGTACGCCAGTGCCGACGGCCAGTACGTGGTTCAGGGCTACCTGTTCGATCTCAAGGACGGCAAGCCGGTCAACCTGACCGAGAAGACCGAGCGCCTGGGCATTTCCAAGCTGATCAACGATATTCCGGTCGCTGAAACCGTGGTGTACCCGGCCATTGGCGAAACCAAGTCGCACATTACCGTGTTCACCGACACCACTTGCCCGTACTGCCACAAACTGCACGCCGAAGTGCCTGAGCTGAACAAACGCGGCATCGAAGTGCGTTACGTGGCGTTCCCGCGTCAGGGCCTGGGTTCGCCGGGTGACGAACAACTGCAAGCGGTGTGGTGTTCGAAAGACAAGAAAGCAGCCATGGACAAAATGGTCGACGGCAAGGAAATCAAGGCCGCCAAGTGCGATAACCCGGTTTCCAGGCAGTTCGCTCTCGGCCAGTCGATTGGCGTGAACGGCACACCGGCCATCGTTTTGGCCGACGGTCAGGTCATTCCGGGCTACCAGCCTGCGCCACAAGTCGCCAAACTGGCGCTGGGCGCGAAGTAAATTCGCATCGTCACGGCCAGCCTTGACGATCATGGTCCGGTAGCGACATCGCCGGGCCATCAATAGAGAACCGCGAGTCTGCGGTTGTTTTCACGGCCGGCCTTGAGTCGGCCGTTTTATGGGGAGTTCACAGTGAAACCGGTCAAAGTAGGCATCTGTGGGTTAGGAACCGTCGGTGGCGGTACCTTCAACGTACTTCAGCGCAACGCCGAGGAAATTGCTCGTCGTGCCGGGCGTGGGATCGAAGTGGCACAAATTGCCATGCGCACGCCAAAGCCTCAGTTCCAAACGACCGGTATTGCGATTACCAACGATGTCTTCGAAGTGGCCACGAACCCTGAGATCGACATCGTCATAGAGCTGATGGGCGGCTACACCGTTGCCCGCGAGCTGGTACTCAAGGCCATCGAGAATGGCAAGCATGTGGTCACCGCGAACAAGGCGCTAATCGCCGTTCACGGTAATGAAATTTTCGCCAAGGCCCGCGAGAAGGGCGTGATCGTTGCGTTCGAAGCGGCGGTGGCCGGTGGCATCCCGGTGATCAAGGCGATCCGCGAAGGGCTGTCCGCCAACCGCATCAACTGGGTGGCCGGCATCATCAACGGCACCGGCAACTTCATCCTGACGGAAATGCGCGAGAAGGGTCGCACCTTCGAAGACGTGTTGGCCGAAGCCCAGGCATTGGGTTACGCCGAAGCCGACCCGACCTTCGACGTTGAGGGTATCGACGCCGCGCACAAGCTGACGATCCTGGCGTCCATTGCGTTCGGCATCCCGCTGCAATTCGACAAGGCATACACCGAAGGCATCACCAAGCTGACCACGGCTGACGTGAACTACGCCGAAGCGCTGGGCTACCGTATCAAGCACCTGGGCGTGGCACGCAGCACCGCGGCCGGTATCGAACTGCGCGTGCACCCGACGCTGATCCCGGCCGATCGTCTGATCGCCAACGTCAACGGCGTGATGAACGCGGTGATGGTCAATGGTGACGCTGCCGGTTCAACCTTGTTCTACGGCGCCGGTGCCGGCATGGAGCCGACCGCCTCGTCGGTGATCGCCGACCTGGTGGACGTGGTTCGCGCCATGACCTCCGACCCGGAAAACCGCGTACCGCACCTGGCGTTTCAGCCGGATTCGCTGTCTGCTCACCCGATCCTGCCGATCGAAGCCTGCGAAAGCGCCTACTACCTGCGTATTCAGGCCAAGGACCATCCGGGCGTATTGGCTCAGGTCGCGAGCATCCTCTCGGAGCGTGGCATCAACATCGAGTCGATCATGCAGAAGGAAGCCGAGGAACACGACGGTCTGGTGCCGATGATCCTGCTGACCCACCGAGTGCTGGAGCAGCACATCAACGATGCGATCGCCGCCCTGGAAGCCTTGGCGGGCGTGGTTGGTCCGGTCGTACGGATCCGTGTCGAGCACCTGAATTAATTAAAAGCAGCGGCAAGCTGCAAGCTACAAGCGGCAAGTCAAAGGCAGATAGGCTTTTACTTGCAGCTTGTAGCTTGAAGCTTGCAGCCCAAACCGAAGGTTTGCCCTTATGCGCTACATCAGTACCCGCGGCCAGGCACCGGCCCTGAATTTCGAAGACGTCCTGCTGGCAGGCCTTGCCACCGACGGCGGTCTGTACGTCCCGGAAAACCTGCCACGCTTCACCCAGGAAGAAATCGCTTCCTGGGCCGGCCTGCCGTATCACGAGCTGGCTTTCCGCGTCATGCGCCCGTTCGTCACCGGCAGCATCCCGGATGCCGATTTCAAAAAAATCCTTGAAGAAACCTACGGCGTATTCGCCCACAACGCCGTTGCGCCGCTGCGTCAGTTGAACGGCAACGAATGGGTGCTGGAGCTGTTCCACGGCCCGACCCTGGCGTTCAAGGACTTCGCCTTGCAACTGCTCGGTCGTTTGCTCGACTACGTGCTGGAAAAGCGCGGCGAGCGCGTGGTGATCGTCGGTGCCACCTCCGGTGACACCGGTTCGGCCGCCATCGAAGGCTGCAAGCACTGCGAAAACGTCGACATCTTCATCCTGCACCCGCACAACCGGGTGTCCGAAGTACAGCGTCGGCAGATGACCACCATTTTCGGCGAGAACATTCACAACATCGCCATCGAAGGCAACTTCGACGACTGCCAGGAAATGGTCAAGGCCAGCTTCGCCGACCAGGGTTTCCTCAAGGGCACGCGCCTGGTCGCAGTGAACTCGATCAACTGGGCGCGGATCATGGCCCAGATCGTTTACTACTTCCACGCGGCCCTGCAACTGGGCGGCCCGGCACGTTCGGTGTCGTTCTCAGTGCCGACCGGCAACTTCGGCGACATTTTCGCCGGTTACCTGGCGCGCAACATGGGCCTGCCGATCAATCAGTTGATCGTCGCCACCAACCGCAACGACATCCTGCACCGCTTCATGAGCGGCAACCAGTACGTCAAGGAAACCCTGCACGCGACGCTGTCGCCGTCCATGGACATCATGGTGTCGTCGAACTTCGAACGCCTGCTGTTCGACCTGCATGGCCGCAACGGCGCGGCAATCGCCGGGCTGATGGATTCGTTCAAGCAGGGCGGCGGTTTCAGCGTCGAGCAAGAGCGCTGGACCGAAGCCCGCAAGCTGTTCGACTCGCTGGCCGTGGATGACGCGCAAACCTGCGAAACCATCGCCGAAGTCTACGAGCAGACTGGCGAAGTGCTGGATCCACACACTGCCATCGGGGTGAAAGCTGCGCGGGAGTGCCGCCGCAGCCTGGACATTCCAATGGTGATCCTGGGCACCGCCCACCCGGTCAAATTCCCGGACGCCGTGGAAAAAGCCGGTGTAGGAAAAGCTCTCGAACTGCCTGCACATCTTTCTGATTTGTTTGAACGAGACGAACGTTGCACCGTATTGCCAAATGACCTGAAGGCCGTGCAGGCCTTTGTCAGTCAGCATGGCAACCGCGGCAAGCCGCTATAACCGGTCAGCGCTGTTACATTTTGAAGCCCGTCTCCTGACGGGCTTTTTCATTTCTGCATGCACACTTGTCGTGTTATCGCCGCGAAAGGACAGGCGAGTGGATCACCAAGGACATGGGAATGCGGTTTACAAGTGTGTTCAAGCCAGTCGCGCGCTGGCTGATTTTATTCGGCATCCTGGGAGCCGCCGGATGGGGAGGGGCAAGCCCTGCATCGATTCAGGAGCGTGGGAAGACTGTCGCACGTTCAGTGGTCGTGCTGGATGACCAGGAGGTGCAGTGGATAGCCAGCCATCCACGGGTCGTGGTCACCGCACTGGAATACCCGTTGTACCAGTTCAAGGATGAGTATGGTCAATGGACGGGCCTGAACAGTGACCTGCTCAAGCGCATCAGTGACATGACGGGGTTGCAGTTCGTTTACGAAGAGTCTTTTTCAGTCGATCAGATGTTGGCACGCCTGGAAAGCGGCGCGGCGGATTTGAGCACCACGCTGTCAGTTAATGACGAACGCAAGGCGTTTCTCGATTTCAGCCATGCGTTCGGCGGTGCAGGATGGGTCTTTGTCGGGCAGGCCGGGGCACCGCCGGTGCAGTCGCTGGAGGATCTGGCGAAGCGGGTACTGGTGCTGCCGACCCGGCATGCACTGGAGGCGACGATCCGTCGCGATTATCCGTCCATAGAGTTGCGTTCGGTCAAGACCTACGCCGAAGCCCGTGCCTGGGTTGAAAGCGGCGAAGCCTATGTAACCATCGAAAGCGAAATCGGCGCCCAGCTTATTCCGTCGGGCCGGCTGCAGATCGGGGCTGTGGTGCCGGGCAAATGGGATGCGGATTATCTGGCGGTGCGCAAAGGCCAGCCGCAGTTGCTGAGTATCCTCAACAAGGCGCTTGAGGCGTTTCCTGCGCAGGAACTGCGCGACCTTCGCTTGAAGTGGTTCGGTGGCGCTACCGTGCCACAGGCGCCTGGCTTCTGGCAGCGGCTTGACCAATGGGTCTGCTGGGGCATGTTTGTGCTCAGCCTGTTCGGCCTGTTGTCCCTGCTCTGGAACCGGCGGTTGGCGGTGGTGGTCAGGCAGCGGCTCGAGGCCCAAAGGTGCCTGCGCGATCAGCTCGCATTCCAGCATGCCCTGATGGATGCCATGCCTGACCCGATGTTTGTCCGTGATCTGCAAGGGCGTTTGATCATGTGCAACAAAAGTTATGAGGACGCCTTGTCGACGCGTTTTGACCGGATGCAGGGGCGGCAGTTGATCGAGGTCGATGTCATGCCCAGACAAACCGCGGAACTGCTGCATGCCGAGTTCCTGGCTCAGTTGAGTACGCGCAGGACGCGCTTCTTCGAGCGCCAATTGATGTTCAAGGAAGGTGTCAGGGATATCTACCAGTGGACGGTGCCGTTTTACACGGCGGATGGCCAGCTACGAGGATTGCTGGGGGGCTGGGCCGATATCGCCAGGCGTACCCGACAAACGTGACGGTTGCGTTTTTTCTCTGTCATGTTCGCCGTGCATGCTCTCTTGACTGACCTGTAGTTTCATCTGCGGTCAGTATCCAGAACTTTCTTCTCGGGCCAGCGGTCATCTGTTTTAGGCATGCCCCAGGCACGTTGTTTCGGACTATTGAGTGGTGATCGGGATGGAAAGTATCAGTTTGTTGCTCGGTGAGGCGCTGAGCCCGTATCAGGTCACATTGACCCCGTCAGGTATTCGTGGCGAATGCCGGGTGACCCTGAAGAATGCTATCGGCGCGACCGTGGTCGAGCGCGAGTTCAATCAAGCCCAGTTCAATGACAAACGCCTGCTGACGGATGTGGTCGACGGATTGCATCGCGACGTGCTGATCGCTGAAGGACGCCTGGAGCCTTGTGTCATCGCGGCATTGCGCAATGCTGCCCAGGACAAGCTTCTGGCCAGCCGCAATTGAACGGATTTTTGTGGGAACCTTCCCGCGCCCAGGTCAGTCAGACTTTGTAACGGCAGGATCAAGCATTGTGCTCCGGTGCTTGTAGCTTGCTGCTACTGGTCTTCAAGCAGGCCACGTTTAACCCCGGGTCGTCTCCCCACTTCCCGGGGTTTCTTTTTGCCCGGGATTTGTCATGGTTGCGCCAGATTGTCGAAAAACGCCTTGGTGTCTTTCAGGTAATCGCTGCGACTCTCCGGATCCAGCCAGGCGGCGTAGGCCTCGTCAAGGTGTTCGCGGGGAAGGGTGCGCAGCACCTGGTTGATCTCGACAATGGCCTGCCGGCCCTTTGGCGTGTCGGTACAACCGATGTAGCCGGACAGGTATTTGCCCGTGCCGCGAATCGGATAGAACTGCAATTCATCCTCGGCGATGCCTTGCAACGAGGCCTGGTAGCGAATTTCCGGGCGATAGCCCAGCAGCAGGTGCAAGCGTCCCAGGCGCTGCATTTGCAGCAGGCTGCCCAAGGCATCGTTGCCGTAATGAGGGGTCAGCGCTTCGGCTGGCGCTTGCTTGAGCAGCCCGTCGAGGTATTCGCCGTAATTGCGCTCGGCAATGATCCCCAGTTTTTCACTGCCGCTGGCGAGGAGCTCTGCCAGGTCCACTTCGCCATCCTTGATAAAGGGGGCCAACACTTTCTGGTCAGCACGCCGCACGGCCAGGCCATTGCTCATGGCGCGGAAGACCGGGATGGAAAAGGCGATCCAGTGTTCCCTCTCCTTGCTCCAGTTCAGCGCCGCGTCGCAGACGAGAGACGGTTCGTGGAGCATTTGCAGTCCACGCGCGCGATTGACCCTCATCACGCGGTGCTGGTACTGCGGCATGCCGGCAATCAACAGTGGAAGCAGTTGATCGATGACACCCTGGCCTTTTTTCGGCCCATCGAAAATCGTCAGCGGCGGCAGGTCGCGCTTGAGCCAGATCAGGGGTTCCCTGGTTTGCGCCAGGGCTGACGGGAGCGGTTCAAGGAGCAAGAGTAAAATCGCCAGCATGCACAGCAGCCACCCGTCGAGCGAAGGGCAGCGTCGAGGCAGGCGCCTGAGTTCAGATGGCTCCGTCTTTGCGCAACTGTGCGATCTGCGTCGCGTCATAGCCAAGTTCCTGGAGTACCTGTGCGTTGTGCTCACCCAGTTGTGGCCCGACCCATTCACATTCACCGGGCGTCTCTGAGAGTTTCGGCACAATGCCCGGCATCTTGAAGTCTTTGCCATCCGGCAGTTTGGCTTGCAGGAACATTTCTCGCGCCAGGTACTGAGGGTCATTGAACATGTCTTCGGCGCTGAAGATCCGGCTGGCCGGCACGTCGGCCTGATTGAGCAGCGCCAGCACCCTGTCCAGCGGCAACGAGTTGACCCAGCGATCGATGACGCCATAGATCTCGTCGCGTCGGGCATCGCGGCCATCGTTGCTGGCAAGCAGAGGGTCGTTGGCCAGGTCTTCCCGGCCAATGATCAGCATGAAGCGTTTGAAGATCGCGTCGCCATTGGCGCCGATCTGCACATGCTTGCCATCGGCACTGGTGTGGATCGAGGACGGGGTGATGCCGGGCATGATATTGCCCGTGCGTTCGCGGATGAAGCCGAACACGTCGAACTCCGGGACCATGCTTTCCATCATTGCGAAGATGGCTTCATACAGCGCCACGTCCACCACTTGTCCCTGGCCGCCGTTGACCTCGCGATGACGCAGGGCCATCAACGCGCCGATCACGCTCCAGAGCGCGGCAATCGAGTCGCCGATGGAAATGCCGGTACGCACCGGTGGCCGGTCTTCGAAGCCGGTGATGTAGCGCAGGCCTCCCATGGATTCACCGACCGCGCCAAAGCCGGGCTGATCCTTCATCGGGCCGGTCTGGCCGAAACCCGACAGCCGCACCATGACCAGTTTCGGGTTCAAGGCGTGCAGGACATCCCAGCCCAGGCCGAGTTTTTCCAGGACGCCGGGACGAAAGTTTTCGATCAGAATGTCTGCTTCACCCAGCAGCTGTTTCAGGATCGCCTGACCGTCGGGGTGCTTGAGATTGAGGGTCAGGGACTTTTTGTTGCGCGCCTGGACGAACCACCACAACGAAGTGCCTTCATACA
The DNA here is from genome assembly GCF_000282355.1 of Pseudomonas sp. GM49. Classification (GTDB taxonomy): domain Bacteria; phylum Pseudomonadota; class Gammaproteobacteria; order Pseudomonadales; family Pseudomonadaceae; genus Aquipseudomonas. Next base: position 10,460 of record NZ_AKJL01000163.1, on the reverse strand, counting down.
ACTTGCGCCATTTGCGCAATGGATCACCGCCGTCCGGGGATTCGATCTTGATCACATCGGCACCGAATTCGGCGCAAATGCGCGAGGCAAACGGGCCGGCAATCAAGGTGCCCAATTCAATGACTTTCAGACCGGAAAGCGGTTTGGCGGTGAGCGACATGCTGGATCCTGTGGGGGCAAAGGTTGAGCGAATAGAGGGTTTTAACATAGCCGACTGTCCGACGCTCCAGCTTGATTGTGTTCTATTCGTGGATTGCCCGTCGCATCGGGTAGACTTGCCGACTTTCCTCGTATCAAGAAGCCCGTTCATGGCCCAGCCGTCCACGACCTACAAGTTTGAACTGAACCTCACCGACCTTGACCGCAGCGTCTATGAGAACGTGAAGCAGACCATCGCCCGTCACCCTTCGGAAACCGAAGAGCGCATGACCGTACGCCTGCTGGCCTACGCCCTTTGGTACAACGAGCAGCTGTCGTTTGGCCGTGGTCTGTCGGAAGTGGATGAACCGGCCTTGTGGGAAAAAAGCCTGGATGACCGTGTCCTGCACTGGATAGAAGTCGGCCAGCCGGATGCCGAGCGCCTGACCTGGTGTTCGCGCCGCACTGAGCGCACCAGCCTGCTGGCCTATGGCAGCCTGCGCGTGTGGGAAGGCAAAGTGGTGCCGGCGGTGAAAAACCTGAAGAACGTCAACATCGCTGCCGTGCCTCAGGAAGTCCTGGAGACCCTGGCCAAAGACATGCCACGGGTTATCAAGTGGGACGTGATGATCAGCGAAGGGACGATCTTCGTCACCGACGACCGTGGTCAGCACGAAGTTCAGTTGCAGTGGTTGGCCGGTGAGCGCGGCTGATTTTTCGCCGCTTTAGCGTGTCACCCGGTTTTATCCTACGTATTCAAGAGAAGCCCCTGTCACCCCATGCGCATCGAACCTCGCCTGCTGCCCGATACCCTGCCATTCCTCGGTGATATTCCGCCGCTGCTGACCCGCCTGTACGCGGCGCGGGGCGTGCAATCCGAGGCGGAACTGGACAAGAGCCTGGCGCGGTTGATTCCGTTCCAGCAACTCAAGGGTATCGATGCCGCCGTGGACCTGCTGGTGACGGCGCTCGAACAGCGTCAGCGCATTCTGATCGTCGGCGACTTCGATGCCGACGGTGCGACGGCCAGCACCGTGGGTACCCTGGGTTTGCGCCTGTTGGGTGCTGCACATGTTGATTACCTGGTGCCTAACCGTTTCGACTACGGCTATGGCCTGACACCGGAAATCGTCGCGGTGGCGCTGGAGCGCCAGCCTCATCTGCTGATCACCGTGGACAATGGCATCTCCAGCGTAGATGGCGTGGCCGCGGCGAAAAAGGCCGGGCTCAAGGTGCTCGTCACCGACCACCACTTGCCCGGCGACGAACTGCCGTTGGCCGACGCCATCGTCAATCCGAACCAGCCGGGTTGCGCGTTCCCGAGCAAGGCACTGGCCGGTGTCGGGGTGATTTTCTATGTGCTGATGGCCCTGCGTGCGCGATTGCGCGAACTCGGCTGGTACACAAGCAAGCCGCAGCCGAATATCGGCGAATTGCTCGATCTGGTGGCCTTGGGCAGCGTGGCCGACGTGGTGCCGCTGGATGCCAACAACCGGATTCTGGTGCATCAGGGCCTGGAACGGATTCGTGCCGGACGTGCCCGGCCGGGGATCAAGGCGATCCTCGAAGTGGCCAAGCGCGATCATGCGCGTATCACCTCCACCGACCTGGGCTTCATTGTCGGCCCGCGCCTGAACGCGGCGGGGCGCCTGGATGACATGAGCCTGGGCATTGAATGCCTGCTGACCGAAGACTCAGGTCTGGCCCGTGAGATGGCTGCTCAATTGGACGGCATGAACCAGGATCGAAAGTCCATCGAGCAGGGCATGCAGCGCGAAGCGCTGGCGCAGCTCAAGGATCTGCCAGTGGAGTCGATGCCGTTCGGCTTGTGCCTGTTCGATCCCGAGTGGCATCAGGGCGTCATCGGTATCCTCGCGTCACGGATGAAAGAGCGCTATTTCCGCCCGACCATCGCCTTTGCCGATGCCGGAGATGGCCTGCTCAAAGGCTCGGGGCGTTCGGTCCAGGGCTTTCACATCCGCGACGCCTTGAGTGTGGTGGCGGCGCAACATCCGAACCTGATCACCAAGTACGGTGGCCACGCCATGGCGGCTGGCCTGACGCTGCCGGAAGCGAATTTCCCTTTGTTCGCCGAAGCTTTTGACGCTGAAGTGCGCCGGCAACTGCGCGAGGAAGACCTGACTGGCCGCCTGCTGTCGGACGGCACCCTGGCGGTGGAAGAGTTTCACCTGGAACTGGCCCGTGCCCTGCGGCATGCCGGCCCATGGGGGCAGCACTTCCCGGAGCCGTTGTTTCATGGGGTGTTCCAGTTGGTCGAGCAGCGCGTCGTTGGCGAACGGCACCTCAAAGTCGTGCTCAAAAGTGAATGTGGTTCGGTGAAACTCGACGGCATTGCCTTCGGGATCGATCGCGACATCTGGCCGAATCCGACCATCAAGTGGGTGGAACTGGCCTACAAACTCGACCTCAACGAGTTTCGCGGGAACGAGACGGTTCAGCTGATGATTGCCCACATCGAACCGCGTTGACCCCCTGTAGGAGCGAGCTTGCTCGCGATGGACGTGAACGATGGCGCTGGGGACCTGATACCCCGCGGTGTCCTGTCGTCCATCGCGAGCGAGCTCGCTCCTACAAGGGGCAACATCCCCCGATGTCGACTAGGCTCTAAACACTGCTTGATTTTAGCCTTGTGACGTCTTGTCGAATTTTTTGCCCGCGGGGGCGGGTGTTGTACCTTTTTCCTGTCACTCGTCGACTATTCAAACAGAACCTGGAGCCTGCCCACTGATTCGAGAGGTGCCCCATGAGTCTGCTGCTTGAACCCTTTACCATTCGCCAATTGACCCTGCCCAACCGCATCGCGGTATCGCCGATGTGCCAGTATTCCTGCTCCGATGGCCTGGCCAATGACTGGCACCTGGTCCACCTCGGCAGCCGTGCTGTCGGCGGGGCAGGGCTGGTGTTTACCGAAGCCACGGCAGTCACCGCCGACGGGCGTATCACCGCTCAGGACCTTGGTCTGTGGAATGACGAGCAGATCGAACCCCTGCAACGCATCACCCGCTTCATCAGCGCCCAGGGCGCCGTTGCCGGCATTCAATTGGCCCATGCCGGGCGCAAGGCCAGTACCTACCGGCCATGGCTTGGCAAACACGGTAGCGTCAAACCCAACGATGGCGGCTGGTTGCCGGTCGGACCTTCACCCATTGCGTTCGATCCACAGCACACGCAACCCAGACAACTGGATGACGGCGAGATCGCCAAGGTGATCCAGGCGTTTGTCGACGCAGCAAAGCGCTCTCTGATTGCCGGTTTCAAGGTGGTCGAAGTCCACGCGGCCCATGGTTACCTGCTGCACCAGTTCCTGTCGCCGTTGAGCAATCAGCGTCGCGATCAATATGGCGGTTCGTTCGAAAATCGCATTCGGCTGGTGCTGCAGGTCACCGAAGCGGTGCGTGCGGTGTGGCCTGAAGAGTTGCCGGTGTTTGTCCGGGTCTCGGCCACCGACTGGGTGGAAGATGGCTGGAACCCTGATGAAACCGTGGAGTTGGCGCGCCGCCTGAAAGACCTGGGCGTGGACCTGATCGATGTCTCGTCGGGCGGGACGGCGGCGAATGCGGAGATTCCCACAGGGCCTGGTTATCAGACCCGCTTCGCCGAGCGTGTGCGCAAGGAGTCGGGCATGGCCACCGGCACGGTTGGCATGATCACCGAGCCGGCCCAGGCCGAGCACATCCTGCGCACCTGTCAGGCCGATATCATTTTCCTGGCCCGTGAGTTGTTGCGCGATCCGTACTGGGCGCTGCATGCAGATGACGATCTGGGCGGGCACAAGGCCGTGTGGCCGGCGCAGTATCAGCGGGCGACCCACCGTGAGCAGCCCATTCACGAATCGGATTTGCGCGACTGAAATCCATCGATACGAAAAAGCCCCTGAATCGTGAGATTCAGGGGCTTTTGTTTGTTACGTGTCTCGATCAGGCCGCTTCGATCTTGCTGCGGTTCTGTTCGACCTTGTTCAGGTAGTCCTTGAGCTTTTCCTGTTCGGCCACCGTCGTGAACAAACCGAGCTTGCTACGACGCCAGAGGATATCGTGGGCGCTGGTTGCCCATTCTTCGCTGCACAAATAGTCGACTTCACGGGTATAGAGACCGCCGCCGATGTGTTCACCCAGATCGCTGAGGTCCTGTACGCCTTCGAGCATGCGCCAGGTACGGCTGCCGTAGGTGGTGGCCCAGCGGCGAGCGATCTCGCTCGGTACCCAGTCGAATCTGTCGCGGATACGCGAGGTCAAGGCTTGCGGGGTGGTCATGTCTTCACCGCCCGGCAGCGTGGCGCTGGCGGTCCAGCTTGGCTTGATGTGCTTGAAGTACGGTGCCAGTTGCGCCAGCGCCGACTCGGCCAGTTTGCGATAAGTGGTGAGTTTGCCGCCGAATACGGACAGCAACGGAGCTTCTTCGCCAGAGCCCGACAGCGCCAGGGTGTAATCGCGGGTCACGGCCGACGGGTTATCGGATTCGTCGTTGCACAGCGGGCGCACGCCGGAATAGCTGTGCAGGATGTCGTCGCGGCTGATTTGCTTTTTGAAGTGGGCGTTGACCACGTTCAACAGGTAATCGGTTTCGCCGTCGGTAATTGCAACGGCAGCCGGATCGCCGGTGTACTCGCGGTCGGTGGTGCCGATCAGGGTGAAGCGGTTCAGGTACGGAATGGTGAACACGATGCGCTGATCTTCGTTTTGCAGGATGTGCGCGTGTTCGCCTTCGTACAGTTTCGGCACGATCAGGTGGCTGCCCTGGATCAGGCGGATGCCATATGGCGATTCCATCTTCAAGTCATCACGAATGAACCTGGCGACCCATGGCCCGGCCGCATTGACCAATGCCTTGGCGCGGATCGAAAACAGGCTGCCATCGGCGCGTTCCAGGTGCAGGTGCCACAGGCCCTTGGTACGCCGTGCGCTGACGCAGCGGGTCTGAGTGTGAACGTGGGCGCCTTTTTCCCGGGCGGCCATGGCGTTCAACACCACCAGTCGCGCATCGTCGACCCAGCAATCGGAGTATTCGAAACCCTTGGTGATCTCGCTTTTCAGGGCACTGTCAGGACCGAACTTCAGGCTTTTCGAACCTTGCAGTTGCTCGCGTTTGCCCAGGTTGTCATAGAGGAAAAGACCGGCGCGGATCATCCACGCCGGGCGCAGGTGCGGGCGGTGTGGCAGCACGAAGCGCATTTGCTTGACGATGTGCGGGGCTTTGGCCAGCAGCACTTCACGTTCGGCCAGGGCTTCACGCACCAGGCGGAATTCGTAATGTTCGAGGTAGCGCAGGCCACCGTGGATCAGCTTGCTGCTGGCCGACGAAGTATGGCTGGCCAGGTCATCCTTTTCGCAAAGGAACACCGAGAGGCCGCGACCGGCAGCATCCGCTGCGATCCCCACGCCATTGATCCCGCCACCGATGACGGCGATATCGTAAACCTCGGCGAGAGGGGGCGTAGACAAGGTGGAAGTGGGCATCGGCTCGGCCTCGGAATTCTTTTATGTTCTGTATTTGAAATCGAACATTAATGTTCATTTGCGAAAATACTAGCCCATAAAGAGGCGCACAGCCAGTCAGCTTCGATTGAAAATACTCATCGAAGGGCCGTTAAAGGAAAATTTACGAACATTTTGATGCGCGTTATGGCGCAAGAGGGATGCTGTATGTGCGATCGTCTTCGCGGGCAAGCCCGCTCCCACAAGGATCACACGGGCCTGTGGGAGCGGGCTTGCCCGCGATAGCGCCAGTGTAGGCACTGGAGATGGTGGGGTTAAACGACTTCCAGCCGAACCTTGTGCTGGTTCAACAGCTGCGCCAGCGCCGGCGAAGGTTGCTGATCGGTGACCAGGCAATCGACCAGGCTGATCGGCCCCAGGCGAATCATGGCGTTGCGCCCGAACTTGCTGGAGTCGGCCGCGAGGATCACTTGCCGGGCATTGGCGATGATCGCCTGGGATACCCGCACTTCCTGATAGTCGAAATCCAGCAGGCTACCGTCCTCATCGATACCACTGATGCCCACCAGGGCGAAATCAACCTTGAACTGGTTGATGAAGTCGACACTGGCCTGACCCACCACACCGCCGTCGCGCCGTACGTTGCCACCGGTCAGCAGCACGTCGAAGTCGTCCTTGGCGCTGAGCATCGACGCCACATGCAGGTTGTTGGTGATGATCTTCAGGTGACTGTGGTTGAGCAGTGCCCGGGCGATGGATTCGGTGGTGGTGCCGATGTTGATGAACAGCGAGGCATGGTCGGGAATCTGCGCGGCAATGGCTTCGCCGATACGCTGTTTTTCATCGCGCATCTGATCGGCGCGCATGGCGTAGGCGGTGTTTTCGACACTGGAATCATAGGCGGCGCCACCGTGGTAGCGACGCAATAAATTGGCTTCCGCGAGCTGATTGATATCGCGGCGGATGGTCTGCGGTGTAACAACGAACAACGTGGCCATTTCCTCGATGCTGACATAGCCGCGTTCGCGGACCAGTTCGAGGATTTGCTGCTGACGGGGAGGCAGATTCATGGGGCGTCCTTTGGGCTGCCGTGCAAAATTTGCCCATGATGCCGCAGGAATCCGCTCCCTACCAGTTACAACCAGATACGAGTCTGGGACCAGGCTTATTCAGCCGCGTCTTCAGCCTCCCAATTGCGGGTGCGGCTGACGGCTTTTTTCCAGCCGGCGTAGAGTTTTTCCTTCGCAGCTTCATCCAGGGTCGGCTCGAACTGGCGCTCGATCACGGCCTTGCCACGCAACTCTTCCAGGCTGCCCCAGAAGCCACAGGCCAGGCCGGCCAGGTAAGCGGCGCCGAGTGCGGTGGTTTCGCGCATTTGCGGGCGCTCGACCTGGGTGCCGAGGATGTCGGCCTGGAACTGCATCAGGAAGTTGTTGGCCACCGCGCCGCCATCCACGCGCAGGGCCTTGAGGCGTTCGCCGGAGTCCTGCTGCATGGCGTCCAGCACATCGCGGGTCTGGTAGGCGATCGACTCGAGCGCGGCACGAATGATGTGATCCACGCGTACACCGCGGGTCAGGCCAAACAGTGCGCCACGGGCGTACGGGTCCCAGTAGGGAGCGCCAAGACCGGTGAAGGCCGGCACCAGGTACACACCGTTGCTGTCCTTGACCTTGTTGGCGAAGTATTCGGTGTCGTGGGCGTCGTTGATGATTTTCAGTTCGTCACGCAGCCACTGCACGGTAGAGCCGCCGTTGAACACCGCGCCTTCCAGCGCGTAGGCCACTTCGCCACGTGGGCCGCAAGCGATGGTGGTCAGCATGCCGTGTCGGGATTTCACCGCCTTGTCACCGGTGTTCATCAGCAGGAAGCAGCCAGTGCCGTAGGTGTTTTTCGCCTGGCCTGGCTCGACGCACATCTGTCCGAACAGGGCGGCTTGCTGGTCACCGGCAATGCCGCCGATGGCGATGCCGCTTTTGGTACGGCCATAAATTTCCGAGGACGATTTAACTTCCGGCAGCATTTCGCGCGGAATATCCAGTATCTCCAGCATCTTCGCGTCCCACTCCAGGGTGTGGATGTTGAAGAGCATGGTGCGCGAAGCGTTGGTGTAGTCGGTGACATGCACCTTGCCGCCGGTAAATTTCCAGATCAGCCAGCTGTCGACGGTGCCGAACAGCAGCTCGCCGTTGCGCGCGCGTTCGCGGCTGCCTTCGACATTGTCGAGGATCCACTTGAGCTTGGTGCCGGAGAAGTAAGGGTCGGTGACCAGGCCGGTGGTTTCGCTGATGTATTGCTCGTGACCATCGCGTTTGAGCTGCTGGCAGATCTCGGTGCTGCGTCGGCATTGCCAGACGATTGCGTTGTAGATCGGGCGGCCGGTGTTCTTGTCCCACACCACGGTAGTTTCGCGCTGGTTGGTGATACCGATGGCTGCCACCTGGTCGTGGTGCAGGCCGGCTTGTGCCAGGGCCTCGACCATCACGGCGCTTTGGGTGGCGAAGATTTCCATCGGGTCATGCTCGACCCAGCCGGCTTGCGGGTAATGCTGGGCGAACTCCCGTTGGGCGGTGCAGACCACATTTGCGTCGCGGTCGAAAATGATCGCGCGGGAGCTGGTCGTACCCTGATCGAGGGCAATGATGTAGTTCTTATTCTGTGTGTCGGTCATGTCGATTGCCTTGGGGTGAATAAGGGAGTGAGGTCTGGCGCGCGATCAAAGGGCAGGGGCACGCGCCAACGGTATCAAGAAGTTCTGGGTTTGCCGTCAATGGCAGGTAGTGCGTCCTTTGTAGCAGGCACGGCGCTGGGCAGATGGCGGGCAATCAGCCCGCGATAGGCGGCAGCACCGAGGCAGGCACCGACAATCGGTGCAAAAACAGGAATCAGGAAATACGGAATATCGCGTCCGCCGGTGAAGGAAATTTCACCCCAGCCAGCGAAGAAAGTCATCAGTTTAGGGCCGAAGTCCCGCGCCGGGTTCATGGCAAAACCGGTCAGCGGTCCCATCGAGCTGCCGATCACCGCAATCAGCAGGCCGATCAGCAGCGGTGCCAGCGGGCCTTTTGGCAGGCCATTGTTGTCGTCTGTCAGGGACATGATCACGCCCATCAGGATGGCCGTAATGATCACCTCGACCAGAAACGCCTGGGCGGTGGTCAGCACAGGATTCGGGAAAGTGGAGAACACGGAGGCCAATTCAAGGCTTGCCTGGGTTCCGCGAACCATATGGTGCGTTTGTTCGAATTCGAAGAATAGATTGCTGTAAAGCGTGTAAACCAACAGCGCTCCACAGAAGGCGCCTGCCACTTGAGCAAGCATGTAGAAAGGTAATTTACGCTTTTCGAAGTCCGCGAAAATACTCAGGGCAATGCTGACGGCGGGGTTCAGATGTGCCCCGGAAACTCCGGCGGTGAGGTAGATCGCCATGCTGACGCCGACGCCCCAGATAATGCTGATTTCCCACAAGCCAAAACTGGCACCCGCGACTTTGAGCGCGGCAACGCAACCCGTACCAAAAAAGATCAGCAGCGCCGTACCCAGGAATTCGGCCATGCATTGGCTCGAGAGCGACGGTTGTTGTAAAGCAGTTGTCATTGAAACCTCGGTTTTTTTTGTTGTCTGGCGCTGTTTCCATCATGGTCGGAGCGCGGTTTTCAGCGAGGCAGGATCCCCATCCTGATCGCGGTTTACTGCTGGATGCTGCGGTAGGACGTTTCGTGCAGTTTCAGAAACGAAAAAATATAGACAAGAAACACTGCTGTCAAAGGTCGAAAGTGAACCGTCGGTCATAAATAAACTATTCGTCGCATGAATGAACGAGTCTTTGGGTGCTGGGAAGGCTGGGTTATGGCGTCATGGATGCGCTGCCCTGGAGCCTTTTAACGATCAATGTCCTAGAATCCGCCGCAGTATTTTTCTTCTGCCGCCCAATCTGGAGCTACCATGACCCCCGCATTGGATTTGTTGAAAAAGGTTCGGGCCGAACATCGCGTACACAGTTACGAACATGACCCGAAGGCCGCCTCCTACGGGTTGGAAGCAGCGGAGAAACTGGGGCTCGACCCGGCTCAGGTGTTCAAGACCTTGCTGGCGGCCAGCGAAAAGGGCGAATTGTTGGTGGCGGTGGTGCCGGTTGTCGGCAGCCTGGATTTGAAAGGGCTGGCCCACGCCGCTGGCGTGAAAAAGGTCGAAATGGCCGACCCGGCGGCGGCGCAGCGCTCCACTGGCTATCTGTTGGGCGGGATCAGTCCGCTGGGGCAGAAAAAGCGTTTGCGAACCTTCATTGATAATTCAGCCCAGCCCTTCGCCAGTATTTTTGTCAGTGCGGGCCGGCGCGGACTGGAAGTCGAACTGGCGCCGGCCGTGCTGGCCGAACACACCCAGGCGAAGTTTGCCGATATCGGTCGCGCATGAGCGTCGAAGTGAACGCAGCGCTGTATGGTGAAAATCAGCCCGCTCTGTCACTGGTGCCAGTTAAGCCAGCACGGCATGCTCGACGATCTGACAAAGGGAGAAGGTTATGCAGCTGGAGTTTCATCAGGTCGACGCGTTCAGCAATCAGCCATTCAGTGGCAACCCGGCGATGGTCTATCGGCTCGAAACCTGGCTCGCCGATGAGTTGATGCAAAAGATTGCCGCCGAGCACAACCTCGCCGAAACGGCATTTGTCGTGCGCGAAGGGCAGGGCTGGCACATCCGCTGGTTTACGCCGACCACCGAGGTGCCATTGTGCGGTCACGCGACGCTGGCTAGCGCCTATGTATTGTTTGAAATCTATAAAGAGCCGGTCGAGCGACTGGACTTCACCTGCAAATCCGGACCGTTGAGCGTGACCCGTGAAGGTGGGCGCCTGTGGCTGGATTT
>NZ_AKJL01000162.1 GCF_000282355.1 Pseudomonas sp. GM49 | reverse complement strand
CCTATCAGCGGCTGCTACCCAAGGGCGTCGGCACTCGCCATCCTGTGGTCCAGATCCAGCCATTCACCTGCCTCACTCGCGATGGCGATGACTTTACCCGGGGCTTGTGCGAGGAGCTGAGCTGCCGACTGTTCGAGTCGTTCGAGCAGGCGCAGACCGGGACCAATCATGTGTTGATGCGGATGGCACGCAACAGCGAACCGGTACCGGACTTCAAGCGTGGCGGGCGTTACAGCTACTGCCTGGAGGGCAGCGTGCGGGTCGAGCCTTCGCGGGTGCGAGCGTCATTGCGCCTGGTGGATGTGGCGCAGGGGCGGATTCGCTGGTCGGCGCAGTTCGATCGTGATCGACCCTATGGCATCGCCACCCAGGAGGACATCGCGCAGTCGATCTGTCGCTCGCTGACGGGCTACTTCTCCACGGCGGGCAAAAAAGAGGAGTGAAAGGGCAACCGCAAGGTTGCCCTGGCATGACGGTTACACGGTTTTCCACTGACCGTCTTCGTAAAGGCGACCTGCGGTGTTATCGAACGTCAAGTCGATTTCGATCGCCTTGGAGCGTGAGGTACTGAACATGGTGCTGGTCTGTACGTTCTGTTCGAACCACACGAGGATGGTTTCCACCGGCGTCAGCACGGTATTGCCGGTGACCACCTGATCCACCGCAACGTAAATGGGGGTGCTGACCTGAGTGCCATCAATGCCGGTAGATAGCTGGTTGATACCCGGATGGATGGGGGCGTAGTCGTTTACAAAGGTCATGGAAGTGTTCGGCCCCCCGGTAACCGCCGAACTCAGCAGACCGTGTTCATCGAGTGTCGATGTTTGCCCCAGGCCAATGTTGACGATGTTGGTCGAGACTTTGACTTGTACGTTTTCCTTGAACACGTTGGAGGCGAACAGCTGATACTGCGGCGTCCAGCTGAACTCGTTGTTGCTCAGGTAAGCGTTATAGGATTGCCAGACTACGTTGTAGTCTTCGGTGCCCACTTTCTTGGCAAAGCACAGCTTGTAGCCGGACTTTTTCAGCAGGGACAGGTCGCCAGGGGCGATTTCGATGGTGACGACTTTTTGTATGGCCGCCAGGGTGGACCTAAACACCTTGTTGTAGTCCGCTGCCTTAAGTTGCGTTGCACCCATGATCGACTTGACGGCTTCTTGCACATCGTGAAGCTGCTGGCTCTGTTGGCTGACAGCGATTGATTTGCTCATGGTTTCCCTCTTCCTTGGTGGTGTGTTGGGCAAACAATGGGCTGCTGGCGCCTGGCGCTGCAGTCCATTGACGGCTTCACTCTAGGGGCGAGGGGCAGGGCGGCTAAGTGTCTTGGTGTTACAAGCGGGTATCGGGGGTGTATCAGGGGCTGAGTCAGCGGGGCAGCCGATCGGCCGCCCCGCCTTGACATCAGGCGGCCCGGGCATCGGCCCAGACGAAGCTCCAGCTGGTGCGTTTGCCCTTGGCGATCTCGATCAGCTTGTTCTCGTACACCGTGTGATTGACCACGCCGGTGTAGGTCAGGGTGCGGGCGGCATTGGTCCCGGTGACCTCGCCCGGCTTGCCGCCCGACTCGACCATGGCTTTTTTCATGTCGGCTTCCGACGGGGCGCTGCTCTGGTTTTTTTCAACTTTGACGAAACTCATGATTCACCTCTTCCGTGATGGGGGGATCGGTGTCGGCGCGGGCCGACAAGTCGACGACCCTGTTCCACACCGACGGCCATACTCTATTGGCCAGTTCGGCGACGCAGAAGTGACAAGTGCGGCGCTGAGGTAACAATCGGGAAACAGCACCACGCATAGAAGTATCTGCGACGTATCATGCGTGGATTCACATCGAAGAAGGTTGCGGCGTCACTTCTCGATAAACCCGCGAATCGCCGCAATGGTCTGCGTTGGCGCGTCAATAGCGTCTAAATTTCAGAGAATCTTCCCCACCACGAAGGAACGACTCATGTACAAGTCTCGATCATTGATTGCAGCAATTACCTGTTTGACCCTGATCAGCGGCTCGGTGACGGCACTGGCCGATCCCGGTAACGGCCAGGGTAACGGGAAGGTCAACCATGGCAACCAGGGCGGTCATGGCAACAAGAACAAAAACTCCGGCGGCGGGGACTGGAGCAATGGCCCGATCATCAACCGGGGCAGCGTGCTCGAGATCATTGGCGTGAATACGGGCTACTGGAGCCCCGGGCCTGATTTGCCACCGGGTATTCAAAAGAACCTTGCCCGAGGCAAGCCGCTTCCACCCGGCATCGCCAAAAAACTCGATGGCCGACTGGTCGGCAGGCTGCCCCACTATGATGGCTACGAATGGCAGCAAGTCGGCACGGATCTGATCCTGGTTGCGCTGGCCACCGGGCTTGTCTATGAAATTCTCGACGGTGCGTTTGATTGACAGGTGAATGGCAGCCTGGCCGTCTGTCGTCAAGCGTGAACTGTCCGGGGGATATCGCGTCATACGTCACGCGATATCAACCACCTACGGAAGCAATCATGCTTTTTAAAAACAAGAGTCTCGTTGCTGTAATGTCATGCGCCATGATGCTTGCAGCCGCCCCGTTACTGCCTTATGGCCTGTCGATCATGGGTTCCGCTTATGCTAAGGACGGTGGTGGTCACGGCGGTGGCGGAAATGGTGGTGGAAACGGTGGCGGAAATGGTGGTGGAAACGGCGGCGGAAATGGCGGTGGAAACGGCGCAGGCCACGGCGGCGGTATGGGTGGCGGACACGCCGGTACAGGCCACTCCGGCAGTAACGGCCGCGGCAACGGACTGGACAGCGACCATGCTGGCAAATCCGTTCGCGACCATGGCATCAGCGGGAACCATTTCGGTAGTGAGCGCAATGATGATAACGGTCATGGCACCACGACCTCAGGCATCGCCCATTCCAAGGATACTCGCGGCATCTCCAAGGCCAGGGCCATTTCGGCCTCGACGCCAGGTGATCACAACACCAAAGGCTTGAGTAAAGCCGGACTGTCGACCTCGAAAAAAACCCATTGAGTTCGCGGTTGTAGACATCAGTTCGGAAAAGCCAAAAACCCGCTGAGAGGCGGGTTTTTTGCAACTGGAATTTGATCGCCGGACATGGCGCAGCTCGCTTCCCACCCGGCATATCATTCATTTGCGGCACCAAAGTTGGCCGCACAACGGGCACTGCACGGACAGAAAACGAGCCGCCCGGACACATCGCGCAGTGATTTGCGTCCGCGGGCGATTTGTCATGTTCAGCGTCATTTCAATGTAGATATTAGTCAGCCCAACGCGATTTCAATGAGGCTGCACTGTGTTCCAACGACTTGTGTGTTCGCTGTCTGTTTTGAGCCTGTCCATCGCTGCCGCCCAGGCTGCCGAGACTGTCCCCCTCAACACGCCACGCCTGAAGGGCATCGACAATTTCCGCGATGTTGCGGGTCTCACCACCGCGTATTCCACCGCCAATGACGGCACGATGCGCGGCGGGGTATTTTACCGCTCCAATGCGCTGACCCCGTCGGCAGCGGATCTGGCGACCCTGAACGGCCTGGGCATCAAGGCTGTCTACGACCTGCGCACGCCCAGCGAGATCGCCGCCACGCCCGACACGATGCCCACTGGTGCGACGTACACCAACATCGACATCATCGGCGGCTCCACTTCCGGCGCGAACATCACCAACATCGCGTTCCACAGCGCCGCCGAAGCCACTGCGATGATGCAGGACACCAACCGTGATTTCGTCAGGAATGCGGGGATGCGCAGCGAGTTCAACCAGCTGTTCAATGAACTGGCCGCGATCGACGGTGCCGCGCTGTTCCATTGCACGGCCGGCAAGGACCGTACGGGCTGGACCGCCGCTGTGCTGCAAAGCATCGCCGGGGTCGACGATGCCACCATCATGAGCAACTACCTGGCGACCAACGACTACACCGCCGCGCGTATCAAGGCGACTCTGGCGGTGATGCCACCGGGCATGGCGACCATCTACGGGCCGCTGATCGGTGTGGAGGCCAGTTACCTGCAGGCCGGCCTGGACCAGGTGACCGCGCAGTACGGCACGATGGACAACTACCTCAAGCAAGGCCTCGGCTTGTCCCAGGAAACCATCTACGTACTGCGCGGCAAGATGGTGTTCTACAACAGCTTGCCTGGCGCTTCGGACCTGGCCGGCAACGCCGCGGCTGGCGCGCAGTTGTTGCAACAACTGCAGAACAGCAACCTGTCGGGCACCTACAGCGCCTACAACTATTATCTGCAATCGGCCATCGATGCGCGCAGCCTCGGTGGCGTCGAGTCCACAGTCGGCGGTCAGGTGCATGCCGACGCTGCCAGCTACCTGCTGCGCCAGGGCGCGATGATCGAGCAGGCTGCCGCGCCCTTCACTAGTGGCATCGACCTCAAGGCCGGGCAATATCGCCTGTGGAGTACCGCCCTGGCGGGGTATCTGGGCACCGATGGCTCGTCTCAGGCCTCCAGCAGCAACGAGCATAGCCAGGGCATGATGATTGGCCTGACCCAACGCTTTTCCGAACAGCTGAGCGCCCATGCCGGTTTCGGCTACAGCAGCGGCAATGTCGGTGGCGCGGGTGGCGAGGCGGATACCGACCTGACCTTCTTCAGCGTGGGTGCTCGCTTTGCACCGAACGGTCTGGAGCGCGGCCTGTTTGTGGATGTCGATGCCAGCGCCGGCTATCTGGATTACGAGAGCAAGCGCGAACTCGGCGGCGGCCTGGGCACGGCCAAGGGCGACAGCCATGGCAACCTCACTGGCGCGACCCTGGCACTGGGTTACCGTGTACCGGTGAGCGGCGTGACCCTCGAGCCGAGCCTCGGTGTGCGGGTCAGCCACGTCAATCTGTCGGGCTTTCAGGAAAAAGGCAGCGAGCTGGCGCTGGACGTCGATGGCATCCACCAGACCCGCAAGAGCGCGGTGGCCAACCTCAACGCATCCTTTGCACCGGTCAGCCTGGGCGCCTGGCAACTGGTGCCAGGGGTGCAAGTGGGCTACGAGCATGTGCTGGGCGACCATGAAGTCGACAGCGAAGGGCATCTGCTGGGCCTGGACGTTGAACAGCAAGCCGCCTTCGACAACCGTGACCAGTTCACCGGTGGCGTCAACGTCATGGCCAACCTGGGACCGTGGAGCGTGGGTGCGCAAATCGGCGCCAGCGGTGGCGGCGACAGCCATGGCTTCAATGGCGGGCTGAAGGCCAGTTATCTGTTCTGACGGTCAGTCAAAGCAATCTGTAGGAGCGAGCCTGCTCGCGAAGGCGGACTAGCAGCTGGCGACGAGGGTGGCTGACCTTCCGCCTTCGCGAGCAAGCTCGCTCCCACAGTGGTTTTGTGTCGTACACGGGATTTGTGCTCGACACTGGCCAATGGTGGGAGCGAGCCTGCTCGCGAAGGTGGACTCACAGCCAACGAAGAGGGTGACTGACCTTCCGCTCCCACAAATCCTCAATTGGTCGCCATTGGCCGCGTTCGCAGGCCCTTTTTTACGTCTGTGGGGCTGAGGCCGTAGGCACTCTGGAAATACTGGCAAAACCGGCCGACATTGCTGAAGCCGTGTTGCAAGGCCACCTCTGTCACCGATGGCGACGCCCCCTGAGACAGCGCGGCAAAGGCGCGCTCCAGGCGTACTTGCCGCTGATAGGCAACGATCGAAGTGCCCATGAAACGCTGAAAACCTTCCTGCAATGCGCGCAGGCTGACGTTGGTCAGCTGCGCCAGTTCCGTGCCGCTGGCCAGGTGGTCGGGATGCGCCTGAATGTACTCGACGGCCAGCTTCACATGCCGCGGCGCAATCAGAGGGGAAGGGCGCTGAAGGGCTTCGGTGAAGTTGTGCGGCCAGGTTTCGAGTACCGCATCGACCAGCATTTCGCGAAGGCGCGAAGGCATCAGCGAACCGGTGTTGATCAGCAGGTCGAACTCGCTGCCCGTGGCCAGTTCGATCAATGCCCGGATGCCCTGCAAGGCCGATGCCTTCAGATCCACCACCGGTTCGAAATGCACCTTTTGCAGGATGGGTTTGCCCAGCAGCGTCGACAGGCGCTGGGTGATCAGCCGACGGCTGATCGAAATCCCGTGCTGCGCGTGGTTATCGACAAAGCGCGCCGAGCGGACCTCGGCCTTGTCGATCGCCAGGCCGACCTGGGCAAAACCTACCGACTCGGTAACGTGGTTGAAGATGATCTTGCCGGCGGTGGGAATGACGAAGGTGATTTCATCAAGGGGAGCGGGAAAAGCCACCGTGAAATCACCGCGATAGTGCATGCGACGAAAACTGACACCTTCATGCCTGCCATAGACCCCGCCGATGATGATGTTTTTCGGCGGTGGCGGAGAGTCGGAATAAAGGTTGCCGAACAGGTTCGAGAACAACGCGCCAAAGTCGTCGCAGCTCATGTCGTTGGACCTGATGATGATTTGCTTGCGCGTCGTGCTTGAGTACACCTGGAGTGTCACCTTGAGCGGATGGGCAAAGCCCTGGTACAGGGAACGGGCGATCGGAGATCGAGCGAGTGCGGTTCGCAAAAGCGTCAGGACGTTATCAGTGAGTAATGACAGGTTTGTGACCGGGGCTTTTGCCAGTGTCGTCGCTGGACCCGTTTGTACGCACCCGACGCCACCGCTCGCACTGAACAACCGGGTGGCACGAGCGGTACCGGGGCGTGGGCCGATCTGGAATGGCCGTGGCTATTTCATCGGCTCTCCTGACTTGATATCCCCGCAAAAAATATCGACGTTGCCATCGGTCGAAGCCGTGCGCACGAGCACCGAATATTCGCCGGCAAGCAGGGTTTGCAACGGGACAGGTGCGGTTCTGGAAAAAGTCCAGCCGCGTATGGGTTGGCGTTCGGTGTTGACGGTGTCGTTCATCGCGTAGGCGACTGCCCCGGGTTGCTGGCAACTGCCTTTATTGATGAAGGAGTAAAGACGCAAGGGCAGGGATGCCCCCATTGGAACACCGCTGACGAAGAAACTGAGCCCGGTTTTCTGGTCATAGCCTGTCAACGTGACGTTGCCGATCTGACCGGTGTTTTGCCGGGTGGCGACCAACGTTACGTTCACGCCGTGGTTCGATGAAGTGGCGCAGCCGAAAAGGCTTGCCGTCACCATGAGTGCCGCCACTGAGATTTTGAGCTTCATTGCCAAACTCCTGAGTTGAAGAACTGCAATGGGGGAGTTAGCGGGTATAGCGCATTTATCGCCTTTGTGACGTCGTCCATATAAGGCTTTCTATTTTTGAACGGTGATGTTGGGGCGGCTGTCTCCTTCGCCAGCCATGTGGCGGCGTAGCCGTGCAAACCAGCTACATTTGTAACTGGTCGAGCTTGCGTGAATTGCCTGCTGGCACACGCACTTCGATGCCGACGAAGGTTTGCAATGGTTGCGCGTGCAGTTAAAGGATTGTGCGGTCAGTTGAGCCCACTCATCATCCGCATGGACGATTGGCGACTGGAGTGACTGATGAATCCACAAGGCAGCCATCCGCAAGAGCGGATTCCAGGCACTCCTCGGCGGGGTAGCGTGCGCAGCCTGTTGATCCCGCAATGGCTCGGCAGTTACCGGCCAGACTGGCTGCGGGGCGATGTGGTCGCCGGGCTGACGGCGGCAGCCGTGGTCATTCCCAAGGCGCTGGCGTACGCCACCATTGCCGGGCTGCCGGTGCAGGTCGGGCTGTACACGGCGCTGGTGCCGATGGTGATCTACGCCGTACTCGGCACGTCGCGCCCGCTCAGCGTCAGCACCACGACCACCCTGGCCATTCTCGCCGGCTCCGCGTTGGGCCAGATCAGCCCCGATGGCGATGCGGCGACCTTGCTGGCGGCTTCCGCCACGCTGGCCCTGATGGTGGGCGCGATCCTGATCGTCGCCGGGCTGCTGCGCCTGGGCTTCGTCGCCAATTTCATTTCCGAGCCGGTGCTGGTGGGTTTCAAGGCCGGCATCGGCGTGGTCATCGTGCTCGACCAGTTGCCCAAACTGCTGGGTACTCACATCGACAAAGGCGGCTTCCTGCACAATCTGCTGGCCACGGTCCAGAGCATCGGCCATGCCTCGCTGCCGACCGTGGCGGTCGGTGTGTTCATGGTCCTGCTGCTGGTGGGCATGAAGCGATTTACACCGCGACTGCCCGCACCCTTGATTGCGGTGGCGCTTGGCATTATCGGCATGAGCCTGTTTGGCCTGGAGCGCTTTGGAGTGTCCGCCGTCGGCGTGGTGCCGATCGGGTTGCCCGCGCCAACCCTGCCGCAATGGTCGCTGGCCGAAACCCTGTGGCCTTCGGCGATGGGCATCGCGTTGATGAGTTTCACCGAAACCATCGCGGCGGGTCGCGCGTTCGCCCGCAGTGACGAGCCTGCACCGCAACCGAACCGGGAGCTGCTGGCCACAGGCGTTGCCAACATCGGCGGGGCGTTTCTCGGGGCCATGGTCGCCGGTGGCGGCACCACCCAGACAGCGGTGAACCGTTTGGCCGGCGCCCGTTCGCAACTGGCCGCGCTGGTCACTGCTGCATTGGCATTGGGCACTTGCCTGCTGCTGGCACCGCTCATTGGCCTGATGCCCAATGCCACGCTCGCTGCCGTGGTGATTGTGTATTCGGTGGGCCTGATCGAGCCGGCGGAATTTCGCGAGATCCTGTCGGTTCGCCGCACTGAATTTGCCTGGGCCGTGGTGGCCATGATCGGTGTGATGCTGTTGGGCACGCTGCAAGGGATCGTCGTGGCGATCGTGGTGTCGTTGCTGGCACTGGCCTATCAAGTCTCGGACCCACCGGTGTACGTCCTCGGGCGCAAGCCAGGCACCAATGTGTACCGGCCGCAGTCCGCCGAACACGTCGACGACGAACACTTTGACGGGCTGCTGTTGCTTCGGCCTGAAGGCCGGATTTTTTTCGCCAACGCCCAGCGCATCGGCATGAAGATGCACCCCTTGATCGATGAAGCAAAGCCTGCCGTGGTGATTCTGGACCTGCGCAGCGTGTTCGACCTGGAGTACACCGCCCTGAAGATGCTCACCGGGGCGGAACAACGACTGCGGGAAAAAGGCATCTCGCTGTGGCTGGTAGGCATGAGCCCGGGCGTCTGGGACATGGTCATCAAGGCTCCATTGGGCCATACGTTGGGCGAGGCGCGCATGTTCTTGAATCTGGAACTGGCGGTTGAACATTACCAGCGCAGTCGGCGCTGAATGAACGCGGCCGGGCGCATTCCGGGCGCGGTATGAAGCATTGAAGGAGGTAACGGGCATGGCAAAGAAGGCTGCAACGAAGAGCAAGCCGGTTGAAAGCGGCAAGCTCAAGAACAAGGTTTATCTCGAGGAACTGGCGCGGCTGCATGTCGAGATGGTCAAGCTGCAGGAGTGGGTGCAGCACACGGGTGCCAAGGTCTGCATCGTCTTTGAGGGCCGTGATGGCGCCGGCAAGGGCGGGACCATCAAGGCGCTGACCGAGCGGGTCAGTCCGCGGGTGTTCCGGGTAATAGCGTTGCCGGCGCCGACCGAGCGGGAAAAAAGCCAGATGTATGTGCAACGTTATCTGCCGCACATGCCTGCGGCCGGTGAAGTGGTGATCTTCGATCGCAGCTGGTACAACCGCGCCGGTGTCGAGCGGGTCATGGGGTTTTGCAGCGACGAGCAGGTGCGGACCTTTCTCACCGTGGCGCCGCGCGTCGAGCATGCACTGGTCGAATCGGGAATCATCCTGATCAAATACTGGCTTGAAGTGAGCCAGGAGGAACAGACCCGACGCCTCAAGGCGCGTATCACCGACGGGCGCAAGATCTGGAAGCTGTCACCGATGGATCTCAAGTCCTATAACCGCTGGTACGACTACTCCCGTGCCCGGGACGACATGTTCGAGGCCACCGACACCGAATTCGCCCCCTGGCGGGTCGCCAACTCGAATGACAAGCGGCGGGCGCGACTGAACATCATCAGCGATGTGCTGAGCAGCATTCCTTACGAGGATGTACCGCGAGCAAAAGTGAAACTGCCCAAGCGCCAAAGTCCCGGCAACTATCGGGATCCGAACTATCCGTTCAAGTACATTGCGGAAAAATTCTAGAGTCCCGCATAACTGTGCTGTTCGTGCCCGGTCTTCAAGGCTCGGGCACGGCAGTCGTGAAATCGCCTCCCCCCGCTTTTCCCGAGTTAACCGATCATCCGCTGTCTCAACGGCTATGCCGAGCAGCGACTAAAACACGCCAATAATATTTGTGTAGGAAATTTCATTAGTTGTGTGGGAAATAGCTATTTAGAGAGTGGGTAAGTTCTGAGCGCAATGTAAGATGCTTCTAAATATTACTTTGGTGGATGGAATGGCTTTGTAAGATAGTTCGCTATTGCATCTGGCAGTGTTTGAGTATTTGTTTCTGCAGTTGCGATCTCCTTTGGAAAGGCTAATCTTTCGAAGCCGAAGCGAGCTTGCATATTATGTCCGCGTGTCTGATTGCGTATTGTCGGCTCAAACCCTGAGTTCGAACGTGTAATTGAATTTTTGTAACGCTGTATGTTGCTACAAATATCCAAGGAGGATTTATGGCTTCTGGTAGTTTCCAAAACGAAGTGCCCAAGGCACGGGTCAACATCAAGCTCGATTTGCATACGGGCGATGCACAGAAAAAAGTCGAATTGCCGCTCAAGTTGATGGTGATGGGCGACTACAGCAACGGCAAGGAACAGCGGCCGTTATCCGAGAGAAGCAAAGTCGCAATCGACAAGAATAATTTCGATAGCGTGCTGGCCGAGTTTTCTCCCGAGGTCAAGCTGGCGGTGGTCAACACCCTGGTGGAAGATGTTGGCGAAACGGCGGTCGATCTGGGTTTCCGGAGCATGAAGGACTTCGAGCCAGAACAAGTGGCTCGGCAAATTCCGCAACTGCGCGCACTGTTGGCAATGCGTAATCTGCTGCGCGACCTCAAGTCCAACCTGTTGGACAATGCTACGTTCCGTCAGGAGTTGGAGCGTATTCTCATGGACGAGGCACTGAGTGACGAACTGCGAGGTGAGTTGGCTGCACTGGCTCCGGAGCAAATTCGTTAATTCACCTCGGTTCGTTTAAAGGGAAGTTTAAAAATGTCTATCGAACATTCTCACGCGCAATCGCGCGGCACTACAATGTTGCCTGAAGAAAACCAGAGCGTGTATGGCGCGTTGTTTGGCAAGATCAATCTCAACCCGGTAAAAGTGCTGGGCGAAATTGAAGTGTTTCAAAGTTCCGAGGCACTGTCGGACGTTTCTGTCGATGAACGTGTGACTGCCGCTGTCAGTGTTTTTTTGAAGTTGATCAAACAGTCTTCGCGCAAAGTCCGGCGTCTGGACAAGACACTGCTGGATGAACATATTGCGTCGCTGGATGCACAAATCAGCCGCCAACTGGACGCCGTGATGCATCACCCGGATTTCCAGCGGGTCGAGTCCACCTGGCGCGGTGTGAAATCGTTGATCGATCAGACTGATTTCCGCCAGAACGTGCGCATCGAATTACTCGATGTCAGCAAGGGTCACCTGGTCCAGGATTTCGAGGATGCACCGGAGATCGCGCAAAGTGGTCTGTATGTGCATACCTACACCCAGGAGTACGACACCCCGGGTGGTGAGCCGATCGCCGCTGCCATTTCCAACTTCGAGTTCGACCGCAGCCCGCAGGACATTGCCTTGCTGCGCAATATATCCAAAGTCTCGGCAGCCGCGCACATGCCCTTCATTGGCTCCGTCGGTCCGGCCTTCTTTGGCAAACGCTCGATGGATGAAGTCGCCGCCATCAAGGACATCGGCACCCGTAACGCCGAAGGCATCACAGCGTTGGTGACGTTGCTCGCACCCGGGACGCGGGCCCGGATCACGCCGCACTGGCCGCAGAAAATTGCCTTGGCGCAGCCGGCGAGTCTGTCCGCGAGTCACCCGGTGAGTCTGTCCCGGGGTACCCCGCTGGGGGGGACTGGCTACGACGCCAACAGCCAGTTGCATCTGGCGTTGTTCACCCGGGACCAGGACGAAGCACGCGGCTGGTTGCCCGATGGCCAGTTGTACAACGATTTGCTGGTGCTGTTGCGGGTGTACCTGGGCTGGCGTTGCACCGCGAAGTTGCAGCTATCGCTGCCGGTGCGCAGCCTGCCGCAACCGGTGTTGGGGCAGGCGCCAATCCTATTGGGGATGACTGGCATGCTGGGCTCGGGCTGTGACACCTGGCAGGGCTCGGAGCACGACACCATCACCATCAATCTGGGTCGCTACCAAGGCCTGTCGAAGAACACTCGGAACAGGGAAATACAGCATGTCGCGTACCGTTGGTAATTCATTGATGCTGGCGACGCTGGCGGCAGTGCTCGCCGGCTGTGGGGTGACTCAGTCAGTCACGCAGGGCACCGCCTCCGCCACCCGGTCGATTTTCTACAAGCAGGTGAAAACCCTGCATCTGGATTTCAGTGCCCGCACCGCGATCAACACCGATGTCGCGGACATGAATGCAATGTCGGTCCCGACGCTGGTGCGGGTCTACCAACTGAGCGACAGCAAAGCGCTGGAGAGGGCTTCCTACGACAGCCTGCTCGATGGCGACGAGCAAGTGCTCGACAGCGATTTGCTCGACACCCGGGCGTTGGTGATCAAACCGGGCGAAGGCGCGCAACTGAATGTGCCACTGGACAAGGACGCGCACTTTGTCTCGGTGGTGGCGTTGTTCCGCAACCCCGATACGCAGATGAATACCTGGCGCCTGACCTTGACCCGCGATGACCTCGACCCGGAACGGGCGCGGATCATCGAACTGGGGGACAACCGATTGACCTTGCGCACGTTGGCTCGGGAGTAACCGATGACTGAGTTCAATCCTTCTCTCTATGAAACGCTGCTGCAGAATTTCAACGGCGACCTGGACCTGTTTCAGGTCAGCGAAGAGGACCAACACACGCTGTCGGTACTGGACAACCTGCAACGCATCCTCAACAGCCGGGCCGGTGCACTCGCACACCTGCCCGATTACGGCCTTCCCGACATGGGCCAGATCCTGCAGGGTTTGCCTGGCTCGGCTCATCGGCTGATGGGGGCCATGCAGGACACTTTGATCAAGTACGAGCCGCGCCTGGCGACCGTGAACATCGAGTTGCTCGAGCAGACACTGCCGGGTCATCTGGAGTACAGCCTCGACGCGCTGCTCAAAAGCGGCCAGCAAGTCACCTTCGGTACCACCGTGGCACCGGAAGGCAAAGTCCTGGTGCGACATTTGAAACGACAGCAATGGTTGTCGTAATCGTGAACCTGTATGGCAAGGGAGGCTGACGGTGTTATTTGAAATGCGTATTCGGCTGGGCGGTGATCCGCGCGGTTTTGGTGAGTTCGTGTCACTGCGCCAAGAGCTGGCGAAGTTGAGTCACCCGGCCTGTCCCGACGTGGACTGGGCCAGGGTGGAGCAGTGGTGTCTGACGCTGTTCGAGCAGAACGGCGCGGACCTGCAAACGGCGGCTGCGTTTGCCTTGGCGCGCAGTCAGCGCCACGGCCTGGAAGGCATGGCGCAGGGGGTGGCGTTGATCGAGTCACTGTGTTGCCAATGGCCGGCGTTATGGCCGCCCATGGCGTCGGTTCGCCTGGATATCCTGGCCTGGCTGTTCGTGCAATGGCAGCCGTTGCTGCGCAACAGGGCGTTGAGCGCGCAAAACTTCCCCGCGTTGCTTGAACTGGACACCGAACTGGCGCGTTTGCAGCAACGTCTGGATCAACAGGTACAACCGCCTCTGGTCGCATTGCACGCCTTGCGCCAGCAGATCGAAAGCCTGGTCCAGCGTACACAGCGCAGCAGCGTTGCGCTCGGTACCTTATCGCTACCACCAAGGGAACCGGCACCGTCGCTGTTGATGCCCGTGGTGATTTTGCCACCCAACCCCATGCCTGAAATGCAGCCGGCCAGGCGTCGCGTTGCCCTGTGGCTGGGCACGGCAGCCGCC
>NZ_AKJL01000161.1 GCF_000282355.1 Pseudomonas sp. GM49 | reverse complement strand
CAGCCATACCCAGTCGGGCGGTTTCCGAATGCTTTGCCCAGGCAACCAGCTGAGTGCAGGCTGCCTGCAGCGCCCAACGGCCTAACGGCAGAATCAACCCCGTTTCCTCTGCCAATGGAATGAACTCGCCTGGAAACACGACTCCGCGCTCAGGATTCTGCCATCTCATCAGTGCCTCTGCGCCAATGATACGGCCCTCACTATTCACCTGCGGCTGGTAATGAAGAATGAATTCTTTGTCCTGCAAGCCTTGGCGCAAGTCTACTTCCAGTCTGGCGCGTGCCGTGGCAACCGCCTGCATTTCCGGATCGAAGAAGCGCATGGTATTGCGGCCCGCCGCCTTGGCGCGATACATCGCCAGGTCAGCGCGCTTCATAATATCGTCCACTGTGCTCAGCTGCCCCTGGAACAGCGCAATGCCGAGGCTGGGGGTGCTGTGGTGCTCATATCCATCCAACTGGTAGGAAATGTTCAGAGAGTTGAGAATCTTTTCGCCAATAGCCTTGGCCTGGATAGCTGCTTCTGGAGGATTCTCATTAAGGCCATCCAGCAGGACGACGAATTCGTCTCCGCCCAGGCGAGCCACGGTGTCGCTCTCACGTATGCAGCCGCAAAGGCGCAGAGCAACTTGCTGCAGCAACATGTCGCCTCTGTCATGCCCCAGCGTGTCGTTCAGTGCCTTGAAGTTATCCAGGTCAATGAGAATTATCGCGCTCGTATGCAGGCTACGGGAGCTGCCCGCCAGCAGATGCTGTAACCGGTCCAACATGAGCCGCCTGTTGGCCAGCCCGGTCAACTGATCGTAGAAGGCCAAACGCTGGACCTCTTGCTCAGCGGTCTTGCGGTGGGTGATGTCAGTATTGATCGACAGAACGGATTGCGGCTGGCCATCATCGTCTCGCACCAGGGTTCGATGACTTTCGAGCGTGATGGTGCAGCCATCCCGGCGTCGAAGTGTAACTTCGTCCGCCCAGTCACCCGTTTCTATCAGGCTGTTAGTGGCCGCATTGAAAGCGGCGCTACCCTGGTAGATCAACTCCTGTGCCGATTTGCCGAGTGCCTCTTCCTTTGACAGACCGTAGAGACGCTCGGCACTTTTGTTCCAGTACAGGATGCGGTTATCCATCCCGTGAACGACAATGGCGTCCTGGGCCTTGTCCAGCAGCGATGCTTGCTGGCGGGCCTGCATCTCGCTTTCGCGCAGCACTGCCAGATAACCTTCCCTTTCAGCTGCTTGCGACTCCATTTCGCGCCTGATCTTGCCCCCGTAGATAACGGCCGCACTGACCATCAGTAGCACGAACACCATGATCGCGTATTCGACCCGGCGCAGTTCTTCGACCGACTCAAGCTCCTCCTCCAGGAGCTTGCTTTGAATCAGGCCAACGCGATCCCGCACGGTACTGAGTGAGGCGAGCAACAGGGCAAACTTCCTGTCCATCGTTGCCATGCGTTTGCCGGCATTATCCGACTGCCCCTCCCTGAAGTAGGAAAAGATCAGCAAGGCCTCGTTCACCATTTCGACCATCGCGCCATCAACTGCACCCACCTCATCCTTCAATGCAAGGGTAAAGGCTTGTACATCTGCACTGTGTTCGGCCTCATTGGCGATCCGTACTTCCAACTGTTTTTTGGCCATTGCCAAATGCTCGTTGAAGGCGCGCAAGGCTTCATTCATGTTCCGCGATTCGGCCTCAACATTATGTGTATCGAACACATTATTGCCCGGCGCATTGACTGCGGAAGCCAGGCTGCCCAGCGTTGAATAGCTCGACAGCTGTTGGACCCACGACTGGTTTGCCTTGATGGAGCGGTGATAGGTATCGACGATCAGGTGATTCAATAGCACGCTCAGCACAACAACCAGCACGTCGAATCCCGCAAGAAAAAAGTACATGCGGTGCCATTTGGTCGAGCGCGGCTTATTTGAACTGGTGGGTATGGCTTGCTTTGCGGCGCTTTTACTCCTGAAAAAATCCATTTCACAATCTCCAAACATAATCCTTCTAAATTGCCCAATAGAAGCGGTATTCGGAAACCAGTTAACCTTTTGTGCCGACACCTGAACCTGAGAACACACCGCATGTAGCATTAGCCAAATTTCTTCTCTGTTCTGGATTCACGCTGGTTTTCGTGAGCGAAGCTCCCGAGACAAACAATAGCTACCGAAGCTATACGTCTTGAGTGTCACGCCAACCCAGCCGCACCGTAGCGAAAGTCGATTCGATCCTGAGTGATCCCGACAGATCCAGTCCAAACCCTGCGCCTGCAGGTGCAGGGTTTGCTCCATGTCTACCGGAGTGTCGTTGCGGATTTGCGCCCCTGAACTGGATGCTTCACGCACAATAGTCGGGTGACATAGGGTACGTTGCGGGTCATTTCCGCGCAGCCTGCCGGACTGCCTGATCAGTTTCGACAGCAGACCAAGCATAGCCACTAATTTGCAATTATTCTGTTCGCCGACTGCTCCAGGTCGGTAGCTTTCGGCCACGAGCTGTCATTCGCTGGCACCAACTTTTTGACAGCGGGCTGGCCGCTCGGCCTCCAAAAAGCGGACGCCCCCGCGCTCCGCGACGACTGCCTAATTGACACTAGTCCGCAAGCCAATGGGCGTAAGCCCGGATGTCGATCATCGGCACCGTGCCGATCTCTTGCAACTTCGCGATGAGCTCCAGCAGGAAGGCTGTTGCAGGCTTGCTCTGCTGTGAACAAGGCTCCGCAAGCAATGCGACGCATGCAGGAAAGAAGGGTGCACATGGCAATTTTGCTTTTTGCCGCCACAGGAATGACCGGCTCCACGTGCGACGAAAGTCGTATGGTGGTTGGTGCTGGCACGTGTTAGTGAACGTTTGTCTTGAAAGCGCAATTGCTAATTTGTATCATTCGTTTTCAATTCGCGAAGCAGGGAACGCAGCGCCCAAACAATAATAAGGTCAAGGCAATGCTCAAAATGCTTCTCGTATACGGTCATCTGCTCGCTACGTGTATTGCCCTGGGGAGGGTGTTGCAGGCGGATCACAAGCTTTGGAGTTGGCGCAAGGAAATACTGGACCAGGCGCGGCTTGAGTACCTTGATGAAACTCAGAAGATCGTCAGCTTCGCACTGCTGGCCCTTTGGGCAAGCGGACTGTTGCTGGTGCTTCAGGGTTACCTTACTGATGGCGACGCGTATCTGCTCAATCAAAAACTCTGGGCCAAGGTGACTGTCGTCGCGCTGCTCAGCCTGAACGGTGCATTGCTGCATCGAGTCGGCTTCCCGCTGCTGCAAAAGGCTCCATTCGTCGCGCTGCGCAGTGCAGGCCGCACGCGGCTCGCCTTGTTGGGGGCGCTTTCCATGAGCGGTTGGCTATTCGCCGCATTCCTAGGGGTGGCTCGAGCCTGGAATCACGTGTTGCCTTATCTGCATGTGATGGGCGCATTCGCCGCATTCTCGTTACTGGCTTGTTGCGTGGCACTTGCAGTCGCCGGTAGGGCGGGCAGTATCGGTGCGCAAAAATCCTCGGTACCGGGGTAATGCTGTTCAGTTAAGCGAGAATGATCCACTGCAGGAGCGAGCTCGCTCCTGCAGAATCCTTAACTGAACAGCACTGGTGGTGCTCCCGCCCCATTCAAGTAAGCGGATCTTGTGCGGCTCACCTTCGCTGTCTTCATATTCCAGGGTCACTCCATTCCATAGTGGTAACCCACGACGCGAACACTGGCGCCGGGTTCTGGCAGGGCGTTCTGGGCGAATACGCCAGGCGCGAGACTGGAAATGACGGCGCTTGCCACTGAGGCCAATTTCATTCGGCTGTTCCTCTGCCGGGGTTCGCTTGCCAAGGACTGCATGCGACCGAGGAGGAGAGTGAAGTTCGCTCCACCCGGACGAACGCCCCTTATCCGTGTTGCCTCAGCCGCCGTCACCTCTCGGTGATCACCCGCGATAGAGGCCTCTCGACCACTCGTCCTTTTTCCATAACCGCTAGGCGTTCCCGATAGTTCGACTGCTTGCATAAAGCCGTCGGTCGGCTTTCTCCTGCGCAGGTTGACCCGGAGCCAGAAAGGGCTAACTTACATTGCGTGGGAAAAATTCCCACGCGAAAGATTCAGAGGAAACTGTAAGTCTTACGGGTTCCTCCCATGCCGCTCCCGGATTGCAACGTTGATTGTGTTGGCACCGCTCGCGGTAAATCACCAGGAGAATGCACGATGAACACTTACCTGCTTTTCAAGAAAGGTTTGCTGGCGCTGGCAATCGGTGGCGTCCTTTCTGCTTCCACCGTTTTGGTACCAGATTCCGTTTCCCATGAATCGAGTGCCTATGCCAAGGATGGTGGTGGTGGTGGTGGTGGTGGTGGTGGTGGTGGTGGT
>NZ_AKJL01000160.1 GCF_000282355.1 Pseudomonas sp. GM49 | reverse complement strand
ACGCTGCAACTGGCCGAGTTCGTCACGGCGCTGCGACGTCGGTGATTCACCATCCGTTGTTCGGCATTGGCATTACCCTCGGCGCCTATCAACTCGTCCTTGCGGCATTCGAGAAAACCCGCTGGATCTTTTTGCAGCCGGTGCTGGTCTCCATGTTGCTGGTGATCGGCGTGCTGGTGGGCTGCGGCCTGACCTACGCCGAGTACCGCAAGAGCACCGAAATCCTCAGTATTCTGCTCGGCCCGGCCACGGTCGCACTGGCGGTGCCGCTTTACCTCAACCTGCGTCGGATTCGGCAGTTGTTCTGGCCGATATTTACTACGCTGGTGATAGGTGGTGTCGTGGCTACTGGCATGGGCGTGTTGCTGGGCTGGTGGTTCGGTGCCGAGCACATGATCCTGATGACCATGGCGCCGAAGTCGGTGACCTCGCCGATTGCGATGCTGGTGGCCGAGCAAATCGGTGGCGTCGCGGCGCTGGCGGCGGTGTTCGTGTTGATTACAGGCGTGATCGGCGCGATCTTCGGCCCGAGCCTGTTGACCCGTCTCGGTGTCCACAGTTCCGAGGCACGCGGCATGGCGCTGGGCATGACCGCCCACGCAGTCGGCACGGCGGTGGCGATGCAGGAAAATGAAGAGTGCGGCGCCTTCGCGGCGCTGGCGATGAGTCTGATGGGCGTGGCCACGGCGGTGTTGCTGCCGTTGGCGGTGTCGATGGTGGTGTAAGGAAATGTCTATGAGTCTGCCGCTTTTTCCGCTCAACACAGTGCTGTTTCCAGGCTGCATACTCGACTTGCAGATTTTCGAAGCGCGCTATCTGGACATGATCGGTCGCTGCATGAAACAGGGCGGCGGTTTTGGCGTGGTGTGTATCCTCGATGGCGAAGAAGTCGGGATCGCCCCGGCCGGTTACGCCCTGGTCGGGTGCGAGGCGCTGATCACCGATTTCAAACAGCAGGACAACGGCCTGCTGGGGATCCGGGTGCAGGGCGGACGGCGCTTTCACGTTTTGCGTACTGAAGTGCAGCGAGATCAGCTGACCGTGGCCGAGGTCGAGTGGCTGGAAGATGAGCCCGAGCAACCGCTGCAGGATGAAGACGCCGATCTGGTGGCCTTGCTCAAGGCGTTGGCCGAGCACCCGATGGTCGAAGCGCTCAACATGGGTACCGAAGCGACCGGTCAACAGTCGTTGGCCAATCAGTTGGCGTACCTGTTGCCCTTCGCTGAACTGGACAAGATCGACCTGCTGCAACTCGATGATCCGCAGCAACGACTGGATGCGATTCAGGCGTTATTGGATGAGTTGCAGGGAGAGTTGTTTGCCTGAGTAGTATTTGGCAAACATTGACCAGGTTTGCCGGCAATGCAGCGTGTCGGGCACTTCTCTAAGTTTATCTGGTGGCTTGTAGTGCCGGCGCTGGTCGCACTACTCGGCTTTTTCGTGTTGCGATACTTCCCGCATACGATGTCGCTGTATGCATGGTGACCAACCCAGAACAAAAACCCCGAGACCAGGCTCAGGGTTTTTAATCAATTGACCGGGCTATCGTCCAGACATTTCACTGGCGAAACGGATCAAGTTAGACGCTGATTTCGCTGGTCAACCAGAGCATCAGCTGCCTTTGAGGCCGTTACTGCAGCATCTTCATAGTCGTATCGCGGTTGTGTTTTTAACACTTCGATCATGAACCTCACCGCGCATTCATCCCAGAGGGGTCTATTGTGGGGAGCTACTTTTTCCACGTTGTTTTTCCTTATATTGTTAACCCGCATCCTGCGGGGGGAGTTCCAAACTACCCATGAGTCGCTCTCCCGGCAATGCTGGCACAGAGCTCTAGTTGTTACCAAGTTTTCCTCTTCGTCCTGCGCACTTTCCATATTCGATGTTGCGACATGAATAGTAATAACAGGTTTCTCCACAAAAAAGACGCTTTCTTTAAAAGAAGCAAGCGGTTTCATCTGTCAGAATTGCGTTGGTTTCCGATTGGGGAGTTGGGTAAATCCAGGCGATCACGATCACGATCACGATCACGATCACGATACGAAGAGCTGCTCTTTGCTGAGCTGGACAAGATCGACCTGCTGCAACTCGATGATCCGCTGCAACGACTGGATGCGATTCAGGCGTTGCTGGATGAATTGCAGGGAGAGTTGTTTGCCTGATTAACCATGGAAAGTCGTCGATTGTTTGGTTGGGTGTTGCTATTTAGTTTGATCTTCAATTTGTTGGTTGGTTGTTTTGGTAATGGTCAGTTTGTTCGGCAGGCTTTTGTATTGATCTCTAATAAGTTGGAAGGGGTGGGTTGTATTGATTGGTCAAGTTGAGGTGGTTATATTTGCTTCGCCTGCATGAGGCAGGTATTGCATATATAAAGGATTATTTGATGAAAGATTTAACTGGCGATGAGCGTACGTTGTGGGGTTTTTGCTTTACTCGGTCCATGATCCGGGATGTTAGAGAAAGCACATCGCAGGGCGAAGTTGAATTTGCGGCGGATTCGGCGGTGAGTGCGGCGAATGCGTTAATTCTGGTGCGACGTTCGCGTTCGAATGTTGCTCGCGATAGTTTTGAGCAGCGGCTCTGGGATGATTATGCGGGGGAGGCGATGGTCAAGTTTTCTGAAGTTCGTTATAAGCTTGATAATAATGTCGCCCTCGCCGGCAAGATTGCAAAACAAATCGAGACGGGTCTAATGAAATATCGTGGTGTTGAAGAAGAGAATCTGCCAAGTTTCCCGTTCGGTAATTAAGACTTGATATAACCTGTCAGGTTGGGCTGTTACTTAATGTCAGGGCGATTCTTTTTTGAATTGCTGTGATAGGGTTAGCCGCCCAGAAGTTGTTTGCCTGGCATCATTGAAAAGATCGCAGCCTTTGGCCGCTTTACAGGGCGAGCACCTCCGTTCATGTAGGTACGACTGAGGGCTGGGATCTTTTGCTTTATCTAGTACGCATATCGCAGCATCGTATGCGGCAAATGCCGCAACACGAAGAACCCGAACAATGTCGCCAGTGCCGGCAACACCAGCCACCAGACCTTGGGTGGCAAGGCGTTGAGCGGTTCCTTGCGCTGAACCAGCCACAGGCTGGCTGCACAGACACACGCCGCCAGCATCGCGCCGGCCATGACATCGGTCGGCCAGTGCGCGCCGAGGTACACCCGCGACAAGGCAATCGCCATGGCCGGCAAACAGGCCACCAGCAACCAGGTCAGGCGCATCCGTGGCGGCTGTCCACGGCCGGCCAGTACGGCGAGCGTCAGGAACAGTGCAAAAGAACCCGATGCATGACCACTGGGCATGCTGTAGCTGGTCAGCGGATCGCTCAGCACTTCGGGGCGCACGCGAGCAAAGAACTGTTTGGTCGCGGTATTCGCCAAGGCAGTGCAGAGCAAGGTGCTTGCGGCAAACAACGCGGGGCGCCATTGGCGCATCAGCAGCAGCAAAGCAGTCAACAGCGCGCTGAACAGCAGCATGTTGCGGAATTCGCCGATCAGCGTGAAGACCACCGCGACCTCATCGAGCATCGGGCTGCGATGTTCTTGCACCAGCGTCATCACCCCTTGGTCGAGGGCGCTCAGGTGCGGAAAACCGATAAACAGCGCCACCAGAATCAGACAACTCATGCCGGCAATCAGTGCTGTAGCCCGGCGATGCTGGCGCAGGCTGCTGGTGGCGCTCAGCCCGACCATCACGGCAATGCTGCCGACAACGATTCCGGCCTGAGGCCAGAAACCTTCGGGTAGCGGCAAACGAATCGCCGCGCCGGTGGCCCAGCCAGGCAGCAGATAGGCCACCGACCACCCCGCACCGGCCAGCAGGCTGACGGCGATGAACCGCGGGAAAGGCATGTCGCACATGCCGGCGACCATTGGCAGCATTGGCCGCAACGGTCCGATAAAGCGGCCGACCAGCAGGCTGGCGATGCCATAGCGCTGGAAATAGGTCTCGGCCCCGGCAATCCATTCCGGGTGATGGCGCAAACCGGGCAGGCGCCGGATGTTCTGGTGAAAGTGCCGTCCAAGGAAATACGAAACCACGTCACCCAGCACACCGGCGAGGAAACCCAGCAGCAAGGTTTCACTCAGCGACAACGCACCGCTGCCGGCAAGTACCGCAACGGTGAATAGTAAAACCGTGCCGGGGACGATCAGCCCGGCAATCGCCAGGCATTCCACAAAGGCCACCAGAAATATTGCTGCCGCCAGCCATTGCGGGTTGACCGTCAACCAACCGGTTACGCTATCGAGCCATTGGCCCATACAAACCACTCCATTGAATTCAATTGACCCTTGGTGGGCAAACGCAAATTTTCGTAACGGCGCCAAACCCTGTGGGAGCGGGCTTGCCCGCGAAGGGGCCC
The DNA here is from genome assembly GCF_000282355.1 of Pseudomonas sp. GM49. Taxonomy (GTDB): domain Bacteria; phylum Pseudomonadota; class Gammaproteobacteria; order Pseudomonadales; family Pseudomonadaceae; genus Aquipseudomonas. The sequence goes on along the minus strand of NZ_AKJL01000160.1, from coordinate 23,849 downwards.
TTCCTGTCGATATTTGTGTCGCCTGACACGGCGCATTCGCGGGCAAGCCCGCTCCCACAGGGAGTCACTTTTACTTCAAGTCCAGGGTAGTCAAGTCAGCAAAAAAAAATCGCGACCTTCGACCTGGCCCCGTCGTAGCGGGTTTCGCGTGCAATAAGCCGCGTAGGCACCGTCGACGAAGCGGTACATCAAGTGCTCGTCGCGCCCGTGGGGGATGCCCAGGCGCGTGGTCTGGATGATGTGGGCGGGCGATTGGCCGACGTCTTCTACCAGCAGCACCTCATGGTCGAAGCGTTTGGCGTCCCACACCGGCACTTTCAGGCCCATTGCCTTGCAAAGCAGGGTTTGCCCGGCGCAGAGCTTTTGTGACGGGCGAGGGTGACCCTGGGCATCGGGATTGTTCAATAGCATCTGTGCCAGGCTGGCCGGCCCGCTCAATTCATCGACCCACGGATAGGCGGACTTGATCAGCACGGCGTTGCCGGGCCCCTGGGCGCTGAAATTAAGGGAATCGCCGCCCCGGGCGTAATACATATAGATGTGGCCGCCATTCAGAAACAAAGCCTTACGCTTTTCTGTGTAGCCGAGGGAGGCGTGGCTGCCTTTTTCTGCGCAGTAATAGGCTTCGGTTTCGATGATCCGGGCGCTGAGCCACAGGTCGCCCACTCGATGGCGAATGACTTTGCCCAGTAAATCCCGGGCCAGAATTTGCGCGTCACGGTCGAAAAACGCATCCGGGAGGCCCGTGGGCAGGCTCATGGCGGACGCTCGAACAGTCAGATTGGACATGATGGCTGGCGTTTGTCAGGGCTGAGTGAGTCGTGATGATAACAATTTGCCGCTTAATCCCGGCTGAACGTCGGCAAATACCCCTCCATTTCGACCATCCGCCCGTCACCGCTGTTAGTCCCGGGGCGCGACAGCTATAATCTGCCGCTTTACTCTTTACCAAGACCTTATCAAAGACCACGCCAGACCATGACTGAGTCCGTTCTTGATTACATGACCCGTTTGGGTTGCGCTGCCCGCGAAGCTTCCCGCGTGATCGGCCGCGCCAGCACGGCGCAGAAAAACCGCGCCCTGCAGGCTGCCGCCAATGCGCTGGACGCTGCCCGCGCCGAGCTGACGTCGGCCAATGAACTGGATTTGGCCGCCGGTCGCGCCAGTGGCCTTGAGCCAGCGCTGCTCGAACGACTGGCGCTGACCCCGGCGCGTATCGACGGCATGATCGTCGGCCTGCGTCAGGTTGCGGCACTGCCGGACCCGGTTGGCGCGATTCGCGACATGAGTTTCCGTCCGTCCGGTATCCAGGTCGGCAAGATGCGCGTGCCACTGGGCGTGATCGGAATCATCTACGAGTCGCGGCCGAACGTGACCATCGATGCCGCGAGCCTGTGCCTGAAGTCCGGTAACGCGACCATCCTGCGTGGCGGTTCCGAAGCCATTCATTCCAATCGAGCCATCGCTGCCTGCATTCAGCGTGGCCTGGCCGAGGCCGGTCTGCCGGCCGCCGTGGTGCAAGTGGTCGAAACCACGGATCGCGCTGCCGTCGGCGCGCTGATCACCATGCCTGAGTACGTTGATGTCATCGTGCCGCGCGGCGGCCGAGGCCTGATCGAACGTGTCAGCCGTGACGCCCGCGTGCCGGTAATCAAACACCTGGACGGCATTTGCCACGTTTACGTGAATGAACACGCCGATCTGGCCAAGGCCCAGCGCATCGCGTTCAACGCCAAGACCTACCGTTATGGCATCTGCGGCGCCATGGAAACGCTGTTGGTGGATCAAGCCGTTGCCAGGAACTTCCTGCCGGCGTTGGCGGCACAGTTCCGCGAAAAAGGCGTCGAACTGCGCGGTTGCGAGCGTACCCGGGCGATCATCGATGCCGTGGCCGCTACCGAAGAAGACTGGAGCACCGAATACCTGGCGCCGATCTTGTCGATCCGGGTGGTCGACGGACTGGACCAGGCCATCGAGCACATCAATCATTACGGTTCCCATCACACCGATTCGATAGTCAGCGAACACCAGGGCGACACTCGGCGTTTCGTGGCTGAAGTCGACTCCTCGTCGGTGATGATCAACACCCCGACATGCTTCGCCGATGGCTTCGAATACGGATTGGGTGCCGAGATCGGCATTTCTACTGATAAGCTGCACGCCCGCGGCCCGGTGGGCCTCGAAGGACTGACCTGCGAGAAGTACATCGTGGTCGGCGACGGGCAGTTGCGCGGACAGGAGCCGGCCTGACTTGGGCGACTTCGACCCGTCAGCCCCGGTCACCGCCAGCGAGCCAGCCCCTCGCCGCATTGGCGTGCTGGGCGGAACGTTCGACCCGGTGCACATCGGCCATTTGCGCGGTGCGCTGGAAGTCGCCGAAACCCTGGCGCTCGATGAGCTGCGTCTGACACCCAGTGCCAGGCCGCCCCATCGGGATACGCCGCAGGTGTCGGCCAAAGACCGTCTGGCGATGGTCGAGTGCGCGGTGGCCGGTGTGGCGCCGTTGGTGGTGGATGCCCGCGAATTGCAGCGGAACAAACCGTCCTACACCATTGATACCCTGGAACTGATGCGCGCTGAACTGGCCGTATCCGACCAGGTTTTTCTGCTTTTGGGCTGGGACGCTTTTTGCGGCCTGCCCACTTGGCACCGCTGGGAAGAGTTGCTCCAGCATTGCCATATCCTGGTGTTGCAACGCCCGGATGCCGACAGCGAACCGCCGGATGCCTTGCGCAACCTGCTGGCAGCGCGCTCGGTGAGCGACCCGCTGGCCCTCAAGGGGCCGAGCGGACAGATTGCATTCGTCTGGCAGACACCGCTCGCGGTATCCGCCACCCAGATCCGTCAACTGCTGGCCAGCGGTAAGTCGGTACGTTTCCTGGTGCCCGACGCGGTCCTGGCCTACATCGATGCGCACGGGCTCTACCGTGCGTCGAACTGAATAGGAGTGCTTCAAGGCACGTGGCAACAACGTGTATCGAAGCCCCGAACTACGAGCAAAACGAGTTTTATATGACGAGCAACAACGAAAGCAAAGTAAAACGCAAAGGCACATTCAAGAGTGCCCCGCTGCCGGAAAAGGTCCTCGCCGCCGAGCCGCCTAAAGGCGACGAGCTGGTCAAGATCGCCGTAGCCGCCCTGGAAGACGTCAAGGCCCAGGACGTGCTGGTGATTGATGTTCGCGACAAGCAGAGCATCACTGACTACATGATCATCGCCACCGGTACCTCCAACCGCCAGATCGGCGCGATGCTGGACAAGGTCCGCGAAGCGGTCAAGGCCCTGGGCATCAAGCCGTTGGGTGAAGAAGGCAAGGGCGATAGCGATTGGGTACTGCTGGACATGGACGACGTGATCGTCCACATGATGACTTCCAACGCCCGTCAGTTCTACGACCTGGAGCGCCTGTGGAAAGGTGCCGAGCAGAGCCGTGCGGCCGATGGCAAACACCACAGCCCTGAAGTTGGTCACGAGCACTTCAACAAGCTCAACAAAGACCAGGAATAAGGGACCGCTGTGCGACTGCGACTGATCGCCGTCGGTTCACGCATGCCTAAATGGGTGGAAGAAGGCTGGCATGAATATGCCAAGCGTCTTCCGTCCGAGCTGGCGCTGGAACTGGTGGAAATACCGCTCAATACCCGTGGCAAGAACGCCGACGTGGCCCGTTTCATCCGTCAGGAAGGCGAAGCCATGCTGGCCAAGGTCGGGCCGAACGAGCGGGTTGTCACTCTCGAAGTCCATGGCAAGCCCTGGAGCACCGAGCAACTGGCGGTCGAGCTCGATCGCTGGCGGCTGGACTCGCGTACGGTCAACTTTATGGTCGGTGGCCCCGAAGGGCTGGCGCCGGAAGTCTGTGCTCGGGCTGACCAGCGCTGGTCGTTGTCACCGCTGACCTTGCCGCACCCGCTGGTGCGGATCCTGATCGGCGAACAGTTGTACCGTGCCTGGACCGTGCTGTCCGGTCACCCTTATCACAAGTAGTTCTGCGCTCTCATGACCCAGCCGATCCGCATCAAGGACCACGAAAAAGACGCCCGTCTGGTGCGTGGCCGCGTCGTGTTCGGGGCCATTGCAGTGGTGGTACTGATTGGCGTGTTGATCGCGCGCCTGTATTTCCTGCAGGTGATCCAGTACGAGTACCACTCGACCCTGTCGGAAAACAACCGCGTTCATGTGCAGCCGATTCCGCCGACCCGCGGCTTGATTTTCGATCGCAATGGCGTGGTGATTGCCGACAACCGGCCCAGCTTCAGCCTGAGCATGACCCGCGAGCGTTCCGGCGACTGGCAGCAGGTGCTCGACGTGATCGTCGAAGTGCTGGAGCTGACCCCCGAGGACCGGGTGATTTTCGAGAAGCGCATGCGTCAGGGGCGCCGGCCGTTCGAACCGGTGCCGATCCTGTTTGAGCTGACCGAGGAACAGATCGCGCGGATCGCCGTGAACCAGTTCCGCCTGCCGGGCGTGGAAGTGGTCGCGCAACTGGTTCGTCACTACCCGCAGGGTGCACATTTTGCGCACTCGGTGGGCTACATGGGGCGGATCAACGAGAAAGAGCTCAAGTCTCTGGACCCGGTCAGTTACAGCGGCACCCATCAAATCGGCAAGACCGGCATCGAGCGCTTCTACGAGCCGGAGCTGCACGGTCAGGTGGGTTACGAGGAAGTCGAAACCAACGCTCGGGGCCGTGTATTGCGGGTGCTCAAGCGTACCGAACCGATTTCCGGCAAGGACATCGTCCTGAGCCTGGACATCAAATTGCAGGAAGCCGCTGAAGCCGCGCTCGGCGGTCGTCGTGGTGCGGTGGTGGCCCTGGACCCGAAAACCGGCGAGGTGCTGGCGATGGTCAGTCAGCCGAGCTTCGATCCGAACCTGTTCGTCACCGGGATCAGCTCCAAGGCCTATTCCGAGCTGCGCGACTCCATTGACCGGCCGCTGTTCAACCGCGTGCTGCGTGGTCTGTACCCGCCGGGTTCGACCATCAAGCCAGCGGTGGCGATTGCCGGTCTGGATTCGGGCGTAGTGACTGCCTCGACCCGAGTGTTCGACCCTGGCTACTACATGCTGCCCAACTACGATCACAAGTACCGCAACTGGAACCGCACCGGCGATGGTTTTGTCGACCTCGACACGGCGATCATGCGTTCCAACGACACCTACTTCTATGACCTTGCCCACAAGTTGGGGATCGATCGGTTGTCGTCGTACCTGTCCAAGTTCGGTATCGGTCAAAAGGTTTCCCTGGACATGTTCGAGGAGTCGCCGGGTCTGATGCCGACCCGCGAATGGAAACGCGCGACCCGCCGCCAGGCATGGTTCCCGGGCGAAACGCTGATTCTCGGGATCGGTCAGGGCTACATGCAGTCGACCCCCCTGCAGCTGGCCCAAGCCACCGCGCTGGTGGCCAACAAAGGCATCTGGAACCGTCCACACCTGGCCAAGACCATCGAAGGCGAGAAACCGGTGGATCACAACCCGATGCCGGACATCATCCTGCGTGATCCATCTGACTGGACCAAGGTCAACCACGGCATGCAGCAGGTGATGCACGGCGCCCGCGGTACGGCACGCAAGGCTTCGATCGGTGCGCAGTACCGCATCGCCGGCAAGAGCGGTACGGCCCAGGTGGTCGCGATCAAGCAGGGCGAGAAGTACGACCGTTCCAAGGTCCAGGAACGCCACCGCGACCACGCCTTGTTCGTCGGCTTCGCGCCGGCCGACGACCCGAAAATCGTGGTGTCGGTGATGGTCGAGAACGGCGAGTCCGGTTCCGGCGTCGCTGCGCCAGTGGTGCGTCAAGTCATGGATGCCTGGCTCCTGGACCAGGACGGCCGATTGAAGCCTGAATACGCCAGCCCTATCAGTGCAGAGGCAACTGCCCGTGATGAATAATTTTGATCGCATGCTCTCCAGCGAGGATGTGATGCGTCGTCGTGCGACGCTGCTGCAACGCCTGCACATCGACGGCCCGCTGCTGATCCTGCTGCTGACCCTGGCGGCCGGCAGCCTGTTCGTGCTGTATTCGGCCAGTGGCAAGAGTTGGGACTTGCTGGCCAAGCAGGCCACATCGTTCGGCATCGGTCTGGTGTCGATGATCGTCATCGCTCAGTTCGAGCCTCGCTTCATGGCCCGTTGGGTGCCTATTGGTTATGTGATCGGCGTGCTCTTGCTGGTCGTGGTGGATGTCATGGGTCACAACGCCATGGGCGCCACGCGCTGGATCAATATCCCAGGTGTGATTCGCTTCCAGCCCTCGGAATTCATGAAGATCCTGATGCCGGCGACCATCGCCTGGTACTTGTCCAAACGCACTTTGCCGCCGCAGCTCAAGCATGTCGGCATCAGTCTGATGCTGATCGGTATCCCGTTCATTCTCATCGTGCGGCAACCGGACCTTGGCACTTCACTGCTGATCCTGGCCGGCGGCGCTTTCGTGCTGTTCATGGGTGGCCTGCGCTGGCGCTGGATCCTCAGCGTGCTGGCCGCCGCCGTGCCCGTGGCAGTTGCCATGTGGTTTTTCATCATGCACGACTACCAGAAGCAGCGAATCCTGACGTTCCTCGACCCGGAGAGCGATCCGCTCGGGACCGGCTGGAACATCATCCAGTCCAAGGCCGCTATCGGCTCCGGCGGTGTGTTCGGCAAGGGGTGGTTGCTGGGCACCCAGTCGCACCTGGACTTCCTGCCAGAAAGCCATACCGACTTCATCATTGCCGTAATGGGTGAAGAGTTCGGTCTGGTGGGGATCTGCGCGCTGCTGCTGATCTACCTGCTGTTGATCGGCCGCGGCCTGGTGATTACCGCCCAGGCGCAGACATTGTTCGGCAAGTTGCTCGCGGGCAGCCTGACCATGACGTTTTTTGTTTATGTTTTCGTCAACATCGGTATGGTCAGTGGCCTGCTGCCGGTGGTGGGGGTGCCGTTGCCGTTCATTAGCTACGGAGGAACTTCGCTGGTGACGCTGCTGTCAGCGTTTGGAGTTTTGATGTCGATCCATACCCATCGCAAGTGGATCGCGCAGGTTTGAATAAGGTGAAATTTTCAATGCAAGTAATGCGTGGCTGGGCGACTCGATACGCGCCATGGGTCGGCCTGGTAAGCATCCTTGGCACCGTGCAGGAAGCGTTGGCCGGCGACTACGAAGGCTCACCCCAGGTGGCCGAATTCGTCGGTGAAATGACCCGCGACTACGGTTTCGCCGGTGAACAACTGATGGGTGTGTTCCGCGAAGCCGAGCGCAAGCAGTCGATTCTGGACGCCATCTCGAAACCCGCCGAACGGGTCAAGCAGTGGAGCGAGTATCGCCCGATGTTCATCACCGACGCGCGCATCGCCCGGGGTGTGGACTTCTGGCGTCAGCACGAGGCTGTGTTGGCCCGTGCCGAGCAGGAATACGGCGTGCCGGCCCAGGTGATTGTCTCGATCATCGGCGTTGAAACCTTTTTTGGCCGTAATACCGGAAATTTCCGGGTGATCGATGCCTTGTCGACCCTGGGTTTCGACTATCCTCCCCGTGCCGAGTTTTTCCGCAAGGAGTTGCGTGAGTTCCTGCTTCTGGCCCGCGAAGAGCAGGTCGATCCGTTGACGCTCAAAGGCTCCTACGCCGGCGCAATGGGATTGCCGCAATTCATGCCGAGCAGTTTCCGCGCCTATGCGGTGGATTTTGACGGTGATGGCCATATCAACATCTGGACCAATCCGGACGACGCCATTGGCAGTGTCGCCAGTTACTTCAAGCGTCATGGCTGGGTCGCCGGCGAACCGGTGGTCAGCCGCGCCGACATCCGTGGCGAGCAGGTCGACGAAGGTTTGACCACTGGAATCGAGCCGACGAAGACCGTCGGGGAGTTGCGAGCCCTGGGGTGGTCAAGTCATGATGCGCTGCGCGATGATATGCCGGTTACTGCATTCCGCCTGGAAGGCGACAATGGCCCCGAATACTGGATGGGCCTGAAGAATTTTTACGCGATTACGCGTTATAACCGCAGCGTGATGTACGCCATGGCCGTACATCAACTGTCTGAACAGCTGGTCCAAGCACGGGGCGTCAAGTAATGCGGGCATTGCCTATGAGTAAACCCCTGAAGCTGCTGGCATTCGCCGCGTTGGCAGTGCTGGTCGCCAGTTGTTCGACCAGCCGTGCGCCAGCGCAGAAATCATCCACCGCCGTGCGCTCGGCGCCGGGGCTGGACATCAACCGCGCCCACAAGGATGGCGCGCCATGGTGGGACGTAGATGTGTCGCGCATCCCGGACGCCACGCCGACCCTGCACACCGGCCCGTACAAGGCCAACCCGTACACCGTGCTGGGCAAGACTTACTTCCCGCTGCAAGAGTCCAAGACCTACGTGCAGTCGGGTACGGCGTCCTGGTACGGCACCAAGTTCCACGGTCAGAATACCGCCAACGGCGAAGTGTATGACCTGTACGGCATGAGTGCCGCGCACAAGACATTGCCACTGCCGAGTTACGTTCGGGTGACCAACCTGGACAACAACAAGAGCGTGATCCTGCGAGTCAACGACCGCGGGCCGTTCTACTCGGACCGGATCATCGACCTGTCCTACGCCGCGGCCAAGAAGCTCGGTTATGCCGAAACCGGCACCGCACGGGTCAAGGTCGAAGGCATCGACCCGCAGGCGTATTGGGCGGCCAAAGGCCGTCCGGCACCATTAATGCTCAATGAACCGAAAGTCGCGCAGAATAGCGCCCCGGTGATCACGGCCTCGGCCGGCACGGTCGAACAATGGACACCGCCGCCACAGCAACACGCTGCCGCGGTCGTGCCGGTGCAGCTTGATGCAAAAAAAAACGTTTCTGTACCAGCCTCTGGCCAGTATCTGCAGGTGGGCGCGTTCGCCAACCCGGACGCTGCAGAACTCCTGAGATCGAAGCTCAGCGGGATGGTGAGCGCTCCGGTGTTCATCAGCTCGATCGTGCGCAATCAGCAGACCCTGCATCGGGTTCGCCTGGGCCCGATCGGATCGCCGGGTGAAATCCAGCAGGTGCAGAACAGTGTGCGCCTGGCCAACCTTGGTTCGCCAAGTGTGGTCACGGAATAAGCAATACGTAGAACTTGATTGACGATTCACCAGCGATTGGGGGGTGAATCAGGTTGTTGGCTCGTTGAAGAACAAAAGCCCGGCAAGGGTTACAGAGTGAGCAACTGAACACGCGATGACTCGTTAGAAAGTCATCTGATTAGTTTTGCCCTTGGGCAGTTTCCATTAGCGATTTCGAGAGACGGATGAACATCACCACCTTTGCCAAACGCCTGTTCCTGTTAGTCCCGCTGCTTCTCTCACCTGCCGCGTTCGCGGTCGAGATGATGCCTTCGCCACCACAATTGGCCGCCAAGGCCTATGTGCTCATGGATGCCAGCAGCGGCAACGTGCTGGTCGAGAACAATGGTGACCAGCGTCTGCCACCGGCCAGCCTGACCAAGCTGATGACCGCGTACATCGCGACCCTGGAAATCCGTCGTGGCCAGATCGGCGAAAACGATCCGGTGACCGTCAGCGAAAACGCCTGGCGTACCGGCGGTTCGCGGATGTTCATCAAGGTCGGCTCGCAGGTCACCGTCAGCGACCTGCTGCACGGCATCATCATCCAGTCGGGTAACGACGCCAGTGTCGCGCTCTCCGAGCACATCGCCGGTAGCGAAGACGCCTTCGCCGACCTGATGAACAAGACCGTCGCCGACCTGGGCATGACCAACACCCACTTCATGAACCCGACCGGCCTGCCGAACCCTGAGCACTATTCGTCGGCTCACGACATGGCTGTGCTGGCCCGCGCGATCATCCACGAAGACCCGGCTCACTACGCGATCTACTCGCAGAAAGAGTTCTTCTGGAACGGCATCAAGCAACCCAACCGTAACCTGCTGCTGTGGCGCGACAAGACCGTCGACGGTCTGAAAACCGGCCACACCGACGAAGCCGGCTACTGCATGGTGTCCTCGGCCGTACGTGATGGCATGCGCCTGATCGCCGTGGTGTTCGGCACTAACAGCGAAGTGGCCCGTGCCGCAGAAACCCAGAAGCTGCTGACCTACGGTTTCCGCTTCTTCGAAACCCAGACCTTCTATCAGAAGGGCGCCGAGCTGGCCCAGGCGCCTGTCTGGAAGGGCTCCACCAATCAAGTCAAGGCCGGCCTGGCTGAAGACCTGACCATGACCCTGCCGAAAGGCCAGCTGAAAAAGCTCGCTGCCAGCATGACCATGAACCCGCAACTGGTCGCGCCAATCGCCAAGGGCGACGTGATCGGTAAAGTCGAAGTGAAGCTGGACGACAAGGTAGTGCACAGCGCTGACCTGATCGCTCTGGACGCTGTCGAGGAAGGTGGTATCTTCCGCCGTATGTGGGATAGCATCCGTCTATTCTTCTACGGCTTGTTCAACTGAATTTAGTGTGCACCTGCATGGCCCCGTGCTGATCCAGCACGGGGCCATGCCCGTCGCCACGGCTTACGCTCAAGAGGCCGTTACGCCATGACCGATACCGAAGTAAAGGCGCCAAAGATCGAATTCCCGGTCACTGACTATCCCGTTAAGGTAATCAGCGATACCGGTGTGGGCAACAAGGACAAGATCATCAAGATCGTCGAGAAACACGCCAAGATCAACGATGAGCGTGTTGACGAGCGCCAGAGCAGCAACGGCAAATACACCACCATTCAGTTGCACATCGTCGCGACCGACCAGGACCAGCTGTACAACATCAACAGCGAACTGCGGGCCACCGGCTTCGTGCACATGGTGTTGTGATGTCTGGCACGCTGGGCTTTCGCGAGCTCGGCCAGATGGCTTACGAGCCGGTCTGGCATGCCATGCAACGCTTCACCAACGAACGCGGTAGTGATGCCGCCGACGAGATCTGGCTGGTTGAGCACCCTCCGGTGTTCACTCAGGGGCAGGCGGGCAAGGCCGAGCATTTGCTGCTTCCCGGTGATATTCCGGTGGTGCAGGTCGACCGTGGTGGTCAGGTGACCTACCACGGCCCCGGCCAACTGGTGGCTTATCTGCTACTGGACGTACGCAAGCTCGGGTTTGGCGTGCGCGATCTGGTCACCCGTATCGAGCAGTGCCTGATCGAGCTGCTGGCCAGCTACGGCGTGACCGCCGCAGCCAAGCCTGATGCACCGGGTGTCTACGTCAACGGGGCGAAAATCGCTTCCCTGGGTCTGCGGATCCGCCACGGTTGTTCCTTTCATGGCCTGGCCTTGAACGTGGACATGAACCTGGAACCGTTTCGACGGATTAATCCCTGCGGCTACGCCGGGCTGGCGATGACCCAGCTGAGCGATCACGCAGGATCGATTGAATTTGCCGAGGTAAGTGCCCGGCTGCGCGCGCAGCTCGTCAAACACCTCGACTATGCTGAGCAGACGACCCTGACGGGCGGAATCGACTGATATGACTACTGATGCAGTGCAAACCATGATCCCGACGCTTGATGTCACCGAGCGCCCGGCCCCGCGTCCCAAGGTTGAAGCCGGCGTCAAGCTGCGCGGCGCCGAGAAGGTTGCACGCATCCCGGTGAAGATCATTCCGACCACCGAACTGCCGAAGAAGCCGGACTGGATTCGCGTCCGCATCCCGGTTTCGCCGGAAGTCGACCGTATCAAGGCGCTGTTGCGCAAACACAAGCTGCACAGCGTGTGTGAAGAAGCCTCCTGCCCGAACCTGGGCGAGTGCTTCTCCGGCGGCACCGCGACCTTCATGATCATGGGTGACATCTGCACCCGGCGCTGCCCGTTCTGCGACGTCGGCCACGGCCGTCCGAAGCCACTGGACGTCAACGAGCCGGAAAGCCTGGCTATCGCCATCGCCGACTTGCGCCTGAAGTACGTGGTGATCACTTCGGTAGACCGTGACGACCTGCGTGACGGCGGTGCCCAGCACTTTGCCGACTGCATCCGTGAAATCCGCAAGCTGTCGCCGAACGTGCAGCTCGAAACCCTGGTTCCGGACTACCGCGGCCGCATGGACATCGCCCTGGAAATCACCGCCGCCGAGCCGCCTGATGTGTTCAACCACAACCTGGAAACCGTGCCGCGCCTGTACAAGGCTGCGCGCCCGGGCTCCGACTACCAGTGGTCGCTGACCCTGCTGCAACGCTTCAAGCAGATGATGCCGCACATTCCAACCAAGTCCGGCCTGATGCTGGGCCTGGGCGAGACCGACGAAGAAGTCATCGAAGTCATGAAGCGCATGCGCGAACACGACATCGACATGTTGACCCTCGGCCAGTACCTGCAACCGTCCCGCAGCCACTTGCCGGTGCAGCGCTTCGTGCACCCGGACACCTTCGCCTGGTTCGCCGAGGAAGGCTACAAGATGGGCTTCAAGAACGTCGCCTCGGGTCCGTTGGTACGCTCCTCGTATCACGCCGACGAGCAGGCCAAGCTGGTCAAGGCCGAGCTGATGTCGTCCTGATCGACTGTAAAACATAAAACGCCCGCAAGGTTTCAAAGCCTTGCGGGCGTTTTTTTGCCTGGCCTACGGCCGCGGCCGTTTTTTCCTGCAACCTGCGGGGCGACTGACCCTCTTCTGTTTGTCCCCGTTCCTGACTACTGTGTGTGAAGTGTTCACTCAGGGAGATTCACGGATGACCGCTCGACCGACCCACACTCTTTGCCCTCACACTCCCGTCCCGGCACTGCCGTCGGAAGGCATGATCGGCGTTATCGCACCCGCCGGTCCCGCGACGCTGGATACCGACAAGGCGCTGCAATGGATGCGTGCCCGGGGTTACTCACTGAAAGTGTATCCCGGGGTCTACGAGAAAGACGGCTATCTGGCCGGTAGCGACGAGGTGCGACTTGGCGACCTGCATGCAGCATTCGCCGACAGCGAGGTGGATGCCATCATCTGCCTGCGCGGTGGTTATGGCACGCCCCGGTTGCTCGATCGTATCGATTTCGGGTTGCTGCGCGACAACGCCAAGCCGTTCATCGGTTACAGCGACATCACTGCACTGCATTTGGCGATCAGCCGATATGCAGGTTTCGTGACGTTTCATGGGCCGATGCTCAACGCCGATCTGCTGGGTGGCAAGCAACAACCTACAGAGTTTTCCTTCTTCAACATGCTGCGAGGGCAGGTGAGGGCGGGCACAGTGCTGGCTCATCCAGTGGCCTACCCGCTGACTACGGTCGAGCCAGGCGTGGCTCATGGACGCTTGCTCGGTGGCAATCTGGCCATGATCGCCGCGACCATGGGCACGCCCTACGAGATTGACGCCGAGGGTGTCATTCTGTTGATCGAGGACATCAACGAGCCGCTGTATCGCATCGACCGGTTGCTGACCCAGTTGCGGCTGGCAGGCACGTTGCACAAGCTGCGCGGTGTGTTGGTAGGGGATGTGGCGGGTGTGGATGTGGCAGCGCTGGAGAGGTTGCTCAAGCAGACCTTCGAGCCATTGAGGATTCCGGTGCTGTCCGGATGGCGCAGCGGCCATTGCGACCCGAACCTGACGTTGCCCATGGGGGCGTTGGTGCGGCTGGATGCGGGGAACAAGGAGTTGGTGTTGGAGCAGGACGTGGTGGTCAGGCGCTAGATTTCCGCTGTCTGTCAGTCAGTCATCGTCGGATCGCCGCCCGGAGCAAGCCCGCTCCCACATTGGATCTGTGAACAACACAAACCACTGTGGGAGCGAGCTTGCTCGCGATGGCGGCATTCGCCATACGACAGACTATCGGTTACGCAAACCTTCCAGCAACTTGTGCGTCGGATAGCCATCCGCCGGCCAGCCAAACGACTGCTGGGCGCTGCGGATTGCCTTGCGAGTATTGGCGCCAATGATCCCGTCGGCGGTGCCGGCGTCGTAGTTTTGCGCACTCAACAGGTTTTGCAGCTCGATCCGCTCGGTACGGCTCAGTGGCAGGTCATCCTTTGGCCACATGCCGCTGATCAGGCCTGTGCCATTGAAGCGTTCGGACAACAGGCTCACCCCCAAGGCGTAGGACGACGAGTTGTTGTATTTGAGAATCGCCCGGAAGTTATCGAGCACCAGGAACGCCGGACCGCGATAGCCGGCCGGCAACAACAGTGCCGCGGACAGTTGCTCCGAGCCTGCCGGGACCTGGCCGCCGTTGGGTAGTGTAATGCCCAGTTGTCGCCATTCGGCGACACTCTTGCGAATCGTGCCATCGGCCAGTACGTAGTTGAAGCCGCTCGGCAGCTGGACTTCAAAGCCCCACGGCTGACCTCTCTGCCAGCCGGAGCTTTGCAGGTAGTGCGCGGTCGAGGCCAGGGCGTCGGCCGAGCTGCCCCAGATATCGCGACGGCCGTCGCCGTCGAAATCGACGGCGTGGGTGTTATAGGTGGTCGGGATGAACTGGGTCTGGCCCATGGCGCCGGCCCAGGAACCCAGCATCTTCTCGGGTTCGATATCGCCCTGTTGCAGGATTTGCAGGGCAGCAATCAATTGCGCGTGGGCGAAACCGGGGCGACGGCCTTCGTAGGCCAGGGTCGCCAGCGAGTTGATCACCGACTTGCTGCCCTGGAACTGGCCAAAGTTGCTTTCCATTCCCCACACGGCTACCAGCGCCTGGCGGTCAACGCCGTAACGCTGCTCGATGCTTTGCAGAATATCGGCGTACTGATTGATCAGCGACTGGCCTTTGCGTACCCGCAGCGGCGACAAGGCGCCGTCCAGGTATTCCCACACCGGTTTTGCGAACTCCGGTTGGCTGCGATCGGCACGAATCACACTGGGGTCGAAGCTGACATTGGCGAAAGCGCGATCAAACAGATCGGCGCGGATGCCGGCGGCCAGGGCATCCTTGCGGAAACCCGCCTGCCATTCGGCAAAGGTCTGGGTAGGCTGGATGTCGAGGTTCTCACCTGTCGGAACCACGGGCGGAACAACCGCCGGGGCGGTAGCGACAGGAAGTGTCTGAAGCGGCTGAGCGTCGGCTGCGGTCGGTTTTTCCGCACAGGCGACAAGCAAAACAAGGCTGGATGCAGCGATCAATTGGCGTAAGTGCCAACGACGGGGAAGACAAAAGGGCATGCACGGGTCCAGGGAGTACGAATCAGGTACAGACCTTACCATGTCAAAGGGGTGTTCTGCTTTACGCAGCCAGAAAGTAAGAAGCCTCCCAGCTGTCAGACTGGAAGGCTTCGCGGCGGTAACTGCCTTTGCCCTTGGCGGGGCGTTCCTGACGGCTGCGGAACAGTGGCTGGGCAATGATGGATTTGGCCTTGTTGGGGCCATGCTTTGATGGCTTTTTGCTCATGATGGTGCCTCGCAATTGAGTGGTTTTTGCGGGGCAAATCATCGGCCGAAGTTGGGGGGCTGTCTAGTCCCGTATAGAGTAGGAACATTCTGAATGGGGCGTGAGGTTGGTGTTTTGTGGCGAGGGGGCTTGCCCCCGTTGGGGCGCGAAGCGCACCCATAACCGGTGCACGCGGTAGTGCAGTTAAACCGTGTATATCGATTTTACGACGGCTTCGCCGCCGAACGGGGGCAAGCCCCCTCGCCACAGGAAAGTGGATTACTCCGCCGGCAATGTCAGACGTTGCCCGGCCATCAAGAGCGTCAACCGACTCAAGCTCATCCACGGTGAGCCGGCAGCCTGGCCCTTGATCTGCGCGTCGATGCGCTGAGCTTCGAGCAGCAGTTGCGCCCAGCGTTGTGCCGAGTAGCGTTGCAGGGCTTTGCTCATCAACGGTTTGCGTTTGTCCCAGACCGGAGGTTTGGCCTGGCTGAAGGCCTTGTCCAGCGGCGTCCCCTGGCTGTATTGCAGCGAAATATTGGCCAGCAGGCGCAACTCCCGGGCCAGGGCCCAGAGAATCACCGGCGGCTCGACGCCTTCACCGCGCAAGCCTTCGAGCATGCGCAACGCGTGGGCCGCTTCACCATTGAGTACCGCATCGGTCAGGCCGAAGACGTCGAAGCGCGCACTATCGGCCACCGCAGCCTGCACCGTTTCAACGGTGATCTGACCGCCTTCGGCCATCAGTTTGAGCTTTTCGATTTCCTGGGCGGCGGCCAGCAAGTTGCCCTCGACCCGCGCTGCGATCAGCTCAACGGCGTCCTGGCTGGCGGAAAGCCCGGCCTGGGACAATCGTTGGCGGATCCAGCTAGGCAACTGGGCGACATCGACCGGCCAGATCTGCACGAACTGGGTCTGCTGTCCTTCGACCAGCGCTTTGCCCCACTTGGTTTTCTGCGCGCTGCCATCGAGTTTCGGCAAGCTGATCAGCAGCACGGTATCGTCGGCCGGGCGCGAGCAGTACTCGATCAGTGCGGCGGCACCTTTGTCGCCGGGTTTGCCGGAAGGCAGGCGCAGTTCCAGCAGGCGCTTTTCGGCGAACAGCGACATGCTGGCACCGGCTTGCAGCAACGTCCCCCAGTCGAAACTGGCGTCGGCGGCAAACACCTGGCGTTCATCGAATCCCTGCTGACGGGCGGCTGTGCGAATGGCGTCGGCCGCCTCCTGGCACAGCAGCGGGTCATCGCCGCTGATGATGTAGACGGGCGCAAGAGCGCCTTGCAGGTGTTTGGCGAGTTGGGCGGGGGCGAGCTTCATAAGAGAGGGCGAACGGGGCGCCTGAGCGCCCCGTAAGTCTTACTGCTGCGGCAGTTCGATAGGCGACTGACGCGGGGTTTCCGCTTCAGCCTTCTTTGCCGCTTCCAGTGCCGCGGCATCAGCCTTGGCCTTGGCTTCGGCAGTCTGTTGCAACTGATCCAGCTGGCCAGGGTTCAGTTGTTGCAGGCGCAGCATCATGCGTTGAACCAGCTCGCGGCGGGCCTCCGTCCGGGCCGTTGCGGCTTCCTGGTCGGAACCCACCAGGTTGCTGCTGTCGTGCATAAAGACTTTCTGCACTTCAAGCTTGTCGCTCAACAATGGCAGATCACCGCGACCACGGATGTCGTAGTTCAGCACGGTGGTGACCTGGTACTCGCCCGTACTACTGGCGCCTGCGTAGCTGAGGATGCGCTGGCTTTCCTGCTCATTGGTCAGCACCAGTTTGTACGGTGCGCCGGTATAGACTTTGACGCCGCTACCTTCCAGTACCCGACGCAATTGGGTAACGGTTTCGCCATAGGCGTTGCGGGCACTCAGGTCGAGTTCCTTGATCGCCAGTTCGTCGGTGCCGGTGCCGCGCAGCTGGAAACCGCAGGCGCTCAACAGAACCGCGAGGCCCATCACCAGCAGATTGCGTTTGATCATCTTGTTGCTCCCCTTGAAACCATGTGGGCCGATCAAACGGCCCGAAAGGTTTTACTCGGCGCCAGGCTCACCTGGCGCCTGGTCCAATTAGCTGGCGACGATATTGACCAGTTTCCCGGGCACTACGATCACTTTACGAATGGTCAGGCCGTCGACGAAACGCAACACGTTTTCGTTGGCACGGGCGGCGGCTTCGACTTCTTCACGGCTGGCGCTGGCCGGCATTTCGATGTGACCACGCAGTTTGCCGTTCACTTGAATGACGAGCTGCAGGCTGTCCTGTACCAGCGCGCTTTCGTCCAGTGCCGGCCAGCCGGCGTCGATCACCGGGTCGGCGTGCCCCAGGCGATGCCACAGCTCGTGGCTGATGTGCGGGGTGATAGGGGCCAGCAGAAGAGTCACGGTTTCCAGACCTTCCTGGACCAGTGCGCGATCCTGTTCGCTGCCTTGTGCGGCTTTTTCCAGCACGTTCATCAGCGTCATCACCTGGGCGATGGCGGTGTTGAATTTGTGGTTCTGGCCGACGTCGTGGCTGGCCTGCTTGATAGCCTGGTGGATCGAGCGGCGAATGGCTTTCTGATCGTCGTTCAGGCTGGCAACGTCCAGTTTGCCTGGCAGGCCTTGGGTGACGTGGGCTTGAGCCAGACGCCAGACGCGCTTGAGGAAACGGTGCGAACCTTCGACGCCCGAGTCGGACCATTCCGCGCTCATGTCAGGTGGCGAGGCGAACATCATGAACAGGCGGCAGGTGTCTGCGCCGAACTGGTCGATCATCGACTGTGGGTCAACGCCGTTGTTCTTGGACTTGGCCATCTTCTCGGTGCCACCGATTTCCACCGGCAGGCCGTCTGCGATCAGCTTGGCGCTGATGACCTTGGCCTTACTGTCGCGTTCGAGTTCAACGTCCGCCGGGTTGAACCAGGTGTAAGCACCATTGGCTTCGCGACGATAGTAAGTCTCGGCGATCACCATGCCCTGGGTCAGCAGGTTCTTGAACGGCTCGTTGGAGCTCACCAGGCCTTCGTCACGCATCAACTTGTGGAAGAAGCGCGCATAGAGCAGGTGCAGGATCGCGTGTTCGATACCGCCGATGTACTGGTCAACCGGCAGCCAGTGGTCGGCCGCTGATTTTTCTACCAGGCCGCCTTGATAGTGCGGCGAGGCGTAGCGGGCGTAATACCACGAGGACTCGACGAAGGTGTCCATGGTGTCGGTTTCACGCTTGGCCGGTGCGCCGCATTTAGGGCAGGTGCACTCGTAGAACTCGGGCATGCGTGCCAGTGGCGAGCCGGCGCCGTCGGGTACGACGTCTTCCGGCAGCACGACAGGCAGTTGATCTTCCGGTACCGGCACGTCACCGCAGGTGGTGCAGTGGATGATCGGGATCGGGCAGCCCCAGTAGCGCTGGCGGCTGATGCCCCAGTCGCGCAGGCGGAACTGGGTACGCGATGCGCCCAGTTCTTTCTTGATCAGCGCGACTTCGATGGCGTCGAAGGCACCCGCGAAGTCGAGGCCGTCGAACTCGCCGGAATTGATCAGCGTGCCGTACTCGCCGTAGGCGTCTTGCCATGGCGCCGGGTTGCTGTCACCGGAACTGGTGCGCACTACCGATTTGACCGGCAGGTTGTATTTGTGGGCGAATTCGAAATCGCGCTCGTCGTGGGCCGGAACCGCCATCACCGCGCCATCGCCGTAGTGCATCAGCACGTAGTTGGCGACCCATACCGGCAGTTTCTCACCGGTCAGCGGGTGCTCGACGAACAGGCCGGTCGGCAGGCCTTTTTTCTCCTGGGTGGCGACGTCGGCTTCGGCCACGCTGCCGCCCTTGCATTCAGCGATGAACGCTTGCAGCTCAGGATTGTTCTGCGCGGCCAGGGTCGCCAGGTGGTGCTCGGCGGCCACGGCAACGTAGGTGGCGCCCATCAGGGTGTCCGGACGGGTGGTGAAGACTTTCAGTGCGCCGGTTTCGCCGATGGAATCGACGTTGTACGGGAACTGCACTTCCATGCCGCGGGACTTGCCGATCCAGTTGCGCTGCATGGTCTTGACCTGTTCAGGCCAGCCAGTCAGTTCGTCGAGGCTCTCCAGCAGCTCATCCGCGTAGGCGGTGATCTTGAAGTAGTACATCGGGATTTCGCGCTTTTCGATCAGCGCGCCGGAGCGCCAGCCGCGACCGTCGATCACCTGCTCGTTGGCCAGGACGGTCTGGTCGACCGGGTCCCAGTTCACGGTGCCGCTTTTTTTGTAGATCACGCCTTTTTCGAACAGGCGAGTGAACAGCCATTGTTCCCAGCGGTAGTAATCGGGTTTGCAGGTGGTCACTTCGCGCGACCAGTCCACCGCCAGGCCCAGGCTGCGTAACTGGCTTTTCATGTAGGCGATGTTTTCGTAGGTCCACTTGGCGGGCGCTACGTTGTTCTTCATCGCGGCGTTTTCCGCCGGCATGCCGAAGGCGTCCCAACCCATTGGTTGCAGAACATTCTTGCCTTGCATGCGCTGGTAGCGGGAGATCACGTCGCCGATGGTGTAGTTGCGCACGTGCCCCATGTGTAGCTTGCCGCTGGGGTAAGGGAACATCGACAGGCAGTAGTAAGTCTCCTTGCCTGGCTGTTCACTGACTTCAAAGGACTTTTGCTCGTCCCAGAACGACTGGGCGGCGGCTTCGATTTCACGGGGCTGATATTGTTCGTGCATGGCTACTTTTGAACTGAATAGGGGTGGCCTAATCCTCTTCAATGCAACGCTGGACGCTGATCTCGCCACATTGGCGTTTTCGATGCCCAGCCGAGCTGGAAGTGGAGTTACAGGAAGCGCCGTAGCATACATGACCGCGCTCTACCGAGGGAAACCCTGATTGCTGCCGCGCGTCCTGCAAAAACCGCCGCGAGGGCCGTTGGTCGCGGCGTTCAGCCGGATTGTTCATGGAAGCTAAGCTCTAACTGGGGAGTAGGTCTTATCTTCCAATGAGGTGAGGGATGGTTGAGTCACAGCAAAAAGCTACAAAACCGGAGCTGTACGAAAGGCTGATCGATCGGTTGGCCTTGGCCCTGGACGCGGCAAGAACCGCTGGCCGGTTGCGCGACGAACGCCCTCTGGAACTGGAACTGCGCGGCCTGAGCCCCGCAGAGTTTGCACTGGTCAAGGCATATCTGGATCGCAGTGAACGTGAAACACACGGATGCTTGTCAGAAGCGGTAAAGCAACTCGACGCACCACGTTCGGCCAAGATCATCTGGCTCAAGGACAAGGTTCCCGGCAGAGACGCGGTAAAGGTCCGGTCTTTGCATTTCAAATAGGCCGCAGAGCCATGCTCCATGATTTTTTGAAGCATAGTCCCTCTGTATTCATTGTCGCATCGCGCCAACCCACTTAGGCTTCGGGCATCTCCGGGAGATGCTCGATGCCTTTTCGTTATTTCGTGAAACAACTTCTTTTGCCACCCGGCATTCTGTTGCTGCTGCTTTTGCTTGCCTGGTGGTTGCGTCGTTCAAGACCAAGGCTTGCCAGTGTGTGCTTTGCTCTGGGGTTGGGTGGTTTCTGGCTGATGAGCCTGCCGGTGGTGGTGCAGTGGAGTGCCGGCCTGCTCGAGCGTGAGCCACCGCTGACCCGCGAGGAATGGGCGGGACTGGGGCAGCGCGCAGACGCGATCGTGGTCCTCGGTTCGGGGCGCGAGCGTGGTGACGTGGCCTGGGGTGCCGACCAGCCCACGGGTGTCGGTCTGGAGCGCCAGCGCTTTGCCGCGCGGCTGGCCAAGGCTTCCGGGTTGCCGGTACTGGTCAGTGGTGGCCTGCATTACGGCACGCCGCCAAGTGAGGCGCAGATAATGGCTGACTCCTTGCGTGACGATTTTGGCGTGAGCGTGCGCTGGCAGGAAGGGCGTAGCCGCACTACCTGGGAGAACGCGCAGTTCAGCGCCGAGGTGTTGCTTCCACAGGGCATCAAGCGTGTAGTGCTCGTGACTCAAGCCTGGCATATGCCGCGAGCGGTCTGGAGTTTCCGCAAGGCCGGATTTGAGGTGGTGCCGGCGCCAGTGGGGTTTCTGGGCGGCGACAACGCGCAGCCACTGGGGGGGTGGATGCCGGAGTTCAAGGCGATCTGGCAGAACGGGCAGTTGATGAACGAGGCGGTGGGGCAGATCGGTTATTCGTTGTTCTATTGAGGTGATGTCGGCACTGATTGATGCGGTGCCTGTGATGCCGCCTTCGTCGGATCGCCGCCCGGAGCAAGCCCGCTCCCACATTTGATTGGCGTCGTACACAAATACTGTGACCGACTTGTATCCAGTGTGGGAGCGGGCTTGCTCCGGGGGGCGATCCGACGAAGCTTTTAAACGGTCTTGGCCATCCGGCTCGCAATCAGGGCCCAGCCAAACAACAACACGCAGGCAATGAGCAATGGCCACGAACGCCATTCCAGGTATGGTGTGAGGTTGTGCATCGGCACCACTTCGCCATACAGGATGCCGCGTTCGAACTGCGGGATCTGATCGGTAATCTGACCGAACGGATTGATCAGGCCGGACACACCGTTGTTGGTGGCGCGGATCATCCAGCGGCCAGCCTCCAGTGCACGCATCTGCGCCATCTGCAGGTGTTGCAGCGGGCCGATGGAGGTGCCGAACCAGGTGTCGTTGCTGATGGTCAGCAACAGGTCGCTGCGGGCGGCAAGGCTGGCGGCGAACTCCGGATAAACCACTTCATAGCAGATGAACGGCGCGATCTGATAACCCTTGGCCTGCAGCAGCGGCTGGTCGGCCGGGCCGCGGGCAAAGTCCGACATCGGCAGGTCGAAGAATGCGATCAACCCGCGCAGCACATCCTGCAGCGGAACATATTCACCAAAAGGCACCAGTTTTTGCTTCAGGTAAGTGCCGTCGCCTTCACCGGTCACGGTGATGCCATTGAAGAAACGCTTCTCGTGGCGTACCTCCATACGGACCGGGACACCGGTAATCAGCGCTGATTTACGCTCGGCCGCGAAGCTGCCCATCATGTTCAGGTAGCCCTCGGCGGACTCCTTGAGCACCGGGATCGCCGTTTCCGGCCAGATGAGAAGATCGACGCGCCTGGAGCTGAAACTCATGTCGCGGTACAGCGCCAGTTGCGCATTGAGCTGCGCCGGGTCCCACTTCATGCTTTGTTCGATGTTGCCCTGAATGGCGGCAACGCTCAGTGGCGGGCCCGACGGGCTGGTCCAGGCGTGGTGCTTGAGTGCCATGCCGAGCAGCCAGGGGCCGACCAGCAGCAATACACCGGCAGCAATGAAGCCTTTACGCCCCGTGCGAACCAGGCGCAAGCCGTTGTAGATCAGCGCGGCCGTCAGGGCCAGGGTGAAGGAAATCAGCCACATCCCGCCGATGGGCGCGAGCCCGGCCAGCGGGCCATCGAGCTGGCTGTAGCCGGAATACAGCCACGGGAAGCCTGTCAGGAACCAGCCGCGGAAGGCTTCCTGGGCGACCCACAGCGCAGCGAAGGCGAGGGCATCGGCCAGCGGCGCTTCATTGCGGCGCAGCCAGCGCGCCCAAATCCAGGCGGGCAGGGCAAAGAACCAGGCAATCGCCGCCGTGAAGATCAACATCAGGAACCCGGCCAGCAACACCGAGGCGCCGCCGAAATGGTGAATGCTGTAGTAGATCCAGCTGGTGCCGGCACCGAACAGGCCGAAACCGAAACACCAGCCGCGGCCCAGCGCCTGGCGTGGGCTCAGCTCGCGCAGGCCCGCATAGAACAGGCCGACGGCGAGCAGTGCCAGTGGCCAGATATCGAACGGCGCCAGGGCCAGAGTGGTGATTGCACCGGCCGCCACGGCCAGCAGGTTACCGGGCCAGCCGGGGCGGGTTGTCCAGCGCATTTCAATCCTTAGCGAGCAATGGGCGTCAGGCGAAGCAAGTGAATCCGACGGCTGTCGGCGTTCAGGATGCGGAAACGGTACGGGCCGATTTCAGTGATTTCGTTACGTTTTGGCAAATGCCCGAACGCGCTCATTACCAGACCGCCAACGGTGTCGAACTCGTCGTCGGAGAATTCACTGTCGAAAAACTCGTTGAAGTTCTCGATCGGTGT
Source organism: Pseudomonas sp. GM49 (assembly GCF_000282355.1). Classification (GTDB taxonomy): domain Bacteria; phylum Pseudomonadota; class Gammaproteobacteria; order Pseudomonadales; family Pseudomonadaceae; genus Aquipseudomonas. Next base: position 600 of record NZ_AKJL01000160.1, on the reverse strand, counting down.
CAGGGCCTTGATCAGGAAATCACCGCTGGGCAGCGGCTTGATGTAGCTGTCTTCTTCGACGTCGTGTTCGTCTTCGATGTCGCCGACGATTTGTTCCAGCACGTCTTCGATGGTCACCAGACCGGCCACGCCGCCGTACTCGTCGATGACGATGGCCATGTGGTTGTGGTTGGCGCGAAACTCGCGCAGCAGCACGTTAAGGCGCTTGGACTCCGGCACGAAGGTGGCCGGGCGCAGCAGGTCCTTGATGTTGAAGCTTTCGCCGTTCTCCTTGAGGATCAACGGCAGCAGGTCCTTGGCCAGCAACACGCCCATCACGTCATCGTGGCTTTCGCCGATCACCGGATAGCGGGAGTGGGCCGAGTCGACCACGGCCGGCAGAAACTCGCGGGGTGTCTGGGTCGCCTTGATGCTGATCATTTGCGAGCGCGGGACCATGATGTCCCGGACCTGCAAGTCAGCCACCTGGATGGCGCCTTCGACGATGGCCAGCGCTTCGCTGTCCAGCAGTTTGTTCTGGTGTGCATCGCGCAGCAGCTCCAGCAGCTCCTGGCGGTTTTTCGGCTCGTGGGCAAAAGCCTGGGTGAGCTTACCCAGCCA
>NZ_AKJL01000159.1 GCF_000282355.1 Pseudomonas sp. GM49 | reverse complement strand
CTCGCTCCCACAAGGTTAATGCCATACTTGTGGGAGCGAGCCTGCTCGCGATGGGGGCAGCGCAAAATCAGAGACTGATCGAGGTCGCCTCGAACCGCACACGCGGATGGGCAATCCGGTCCTGAGCCCGAACCAGCTCCAACTCGTAGCTGGCACAGGCCTGGGTTTCCAGCAGCACTTCATGCACCGCCGACGCCGTAAACTCGAAGGCCGCCACCAGACTGTCGCCCAACAGAACACGCGCCAGGAACAGCCCGGACGTCAGATCGCCCACGCCCACCGGCTGACGCGGAAACGCCAGTAACGGGCGCTGCAAATGCCAACTGCCTTCGGCCGTCACCAGCAGCATCTCGAAGACCTCTGCCGGTTTACCGGGATAGTCCAGATGCTTGACCAGCACCGCTTTCGGGCCGCGCACCAACAATGCACGCGCCATTGCCAGGCAATCGAACAGCGATTGCGGCTTGCGTCCGGAGAAGCTGTCCAGCTCCAGCTGGTTCGGGCACATGAAGTCCGCCACGGCGGCGGCCTCTTCCAGCAGAAAATCACTGACTTCCGCCGGAACACTGCAGCCCTTCTCTGGATGCCCCATGACCGGGTCACACAGGTACAGCGCCTTGGGATTCATCGACTTGATCCGCGCCACACCCGTCAGGATCGCCCGGCCCTGGGCCGCACTGCCGAGGTAACCGGAGAGCACCGCATCGCAGTTGCCCAACTCGCCAATCGCCGCGATGCCTTCGACCAGGTCAGGAATCTGGTGCGGCGCCAGCACTTCACCGGCCCACTGACCGTACTGGGTGTGATTGGAGAACTGCACAGTGTTGAGCGGCCAGACATTCACCCCGACCCGTTGCATCGGGAAAACCGCGGCACTGTTGCCGGCGTGACCGAATACCACGTGGGACTGGATAGCGAGCAAATGCGGAGTACGTTTCATGCGGTGGATTTCCGTAAAACGATTGAAATTCTAGCCGCGCAGTATGCGACTAAACGCAGCCTGTACGACAGACCAGCGACACAGTTAAGCTGACACTATCTTGTTGGAGCACCCTGTTGATGCTGACCCTTGGAAATATATTCGTGCTGATGCTATTCGCCACTGCAGGCGCATGGCTATGGCACAACCACGGCTTGCGCGAGCGCGCGCTGGAGCGGGTCAAACAGCATTGCAGCAAACTAGGGATTGAATTGCTGGACGGCAACGTGGCCTTGAAAAAAATCGCGTTCATCAGGGATGCCAGTGGTCGGCGACGTCTGGCCCGTGTGTATAACTTCGAATTCACCGTGACCGGTGAAGCCCGCCACAACGGCACCATCACCCAGTTCGGCGCTCACAGCGCACAGATTGAGCTGGCGCCCTACCCGATCCCATTCGACGAAACCGAACCGGTGGTCGATGTGGTGAAGCCTCGCGCAGAGGTGATCGAGCTGAGCCAGTGGCGTCAGGAACATACCAAGTGGCGGCCTTGAGCCATTAACCCGATCCGGATCGACACGCCGCCAGATCACTCTGCAGTCTTTCTGCATTCTGCAGCTCACTGAAAATCAGCTCGATACGCGAATCCTGCCGCCATTCACTGGGCCGCCAGTCCAGCACCGAGTTATCCACCGCGTTCGCCGAAATCCACCCTTGGGTACTGTGGATAACCAACTTCGCCCGCCTCCACTCAAGGCTTTCAAGCCACTGGTCAACCAGAGCGGCATCAAACACCTGGCTTGGGTGCCAACGCCAACCGATGCTCCAGCCACCGTCCTGCTCCTGACTCAAGCAAATGGGCAATGCGCGATCGCTCCAGACGGCCGGCAACTGCGCCAATCCCTTGGGCACGACGAAGTTATCCACACCTGCCAGCGCTTTGGCATTCAGCCCTGGCAACTCGCCCAACGGTAATACCGCCTGTTGCGTCCAGCACAGGGGGGTCGGCGGCAATTGCGCGGCGATTCGCTGGCGACATTCTTCTTCGAGACCTTCAGACTTGTTCAAAAGTAATAATCCCGCATGGCTCAGCGCTTGCTGTTGCGCTTCCGGCAAGGGATTGCCAGCAGCGAGCGACTGGGCGTCCAGCACCAGCACACAAGGCTGAACAGCCAACACGCCTTGCCAGGGCGCCTCGCTCAATTGCCTGAGCAACTGCGCCGGATGCCCCAGCCCCGAGGGTTCGATGAACAGCCGATCCGGTTGCGCCTTGCGCAACAAACGCCCAAGACCAATCTGAAACGGTGCGCCGTTGACGCAACACAAGCAGCCCCCGGCCACTTCGCCCAGTGCGATACCATCGGCGTCCTGGGTCAGTAGCGCAGCGTCGAGACCGATCTGGCCAAACTCGTTGATCAGCACCGCCCACCGCTCGCCTGCCGGGCGCTGGGCCAGCAGGTGCTTGATCAGGCTGGTCTTGCCGGCGCCCAATGGGCCGGCAATGACATGAGTGGGGATATTCTGCAGCATGGTCGATGATTTCTGAGGAGGTGATGGATGCGGTTGATTGGCTTGTCGTTGCTCCTGGCGCTCGTTTCAGGCGAGGCGCTGGCCCAGGCCTGTGTGGTTCACAGCCAGGCCGAGCGGCTTGACATCAAGGTTTGCCAGCAGAACCGCAACATCCCGCCAAAGCTCTTCGCCGATGGTTTCTGCCAACCGAACCTGCCGGGGCAAAAAGTCGAAGTGAAGTATGTCGACCAATGCCCCGGCGGCGCATTTGGTATCTGCAGCAACGCCCAAGTCGCCAATATGCCCTACCGGCAAGATATTCACTATTACGGCGTTGCCACCGACGCGGCGTATTTGCAGCCGTATTGCGAGGCCCAGAGCCAGGGCACCTGGCTCAAGCCTTGAAGCGACAGTAAAGGCTCAGGCAGCCTCTTCGTACCAAGGGCCGAATGGATCAGGCAGCAATTGCCAACCTTCTACACCGAGCGCCATTTCCTCATCGGTCAGCAGGCAGGCATCCAGCTCGGCCGCTAGCTGCGTGAAGTCGATGCTCTGGCCGATGAATACCAGTTCCTGGCGACAGTCCCCGCTGTCGGCAGTCCAGTTTTTCATGATCCCGGCGGTACTTTCCGCATCCTGCGGCCATTGGTTTTTCGGTACGAAACGCCACCAGCGCCCGGCAAAACCATAGCGCATCATACCTCCGGCCTGGGACCAGCTGCCGGCGTCCATGTGCTTGCTTGCCAACCAGAAAAAGCCCTTGGAGCGCAGCAGTTTGCCGTTGTCCCAAGAGCCGTCGATGAAGTTGAAGAAGCGCTGCGGATGAAACGGCCGGCGAGCCCGGTAAGCGCTGGAAGCAATGCCGTACTCTTCGGTTTCGGGCACGTGTTCGCCACGCAGTTCCTGCAACCATCCCGGTGCCTGGGCCGCCTTTTCGAAGTCAAAACGACCGGTGTTGAGAATCTTGTTCAAGGGGATTTCGCCCATCGCCATCGGAATGATTTCCGCCCGGGCGTTGAGCCGTTCAAGTATGGCGATCAGTTCCTCGCGTTCGTGGCTGCTGATCAAATCGATCTTGCTGAGCAAAATCACATCGGCGAACTCGACCTGCTCAATCAGCAGATCGGTAATCGAACGCTCGTCCTCTTCCCCAAGCGTTTCTCCTCGGGAAGCCAGGCTTTCGGCCGCCTGGTAATCGAGCAGGAAGTTCATGCCATCGACCACCGTGACCATGGTGTCGAGACGTGCGATGTCGTTGAGGCTCTGGCCGTTTTCATCGCGGAAGGTGAAGGTTTCCGCCACTGGCAGCGGTTCGGAAATACCGGTGGATTCGATCAGCAGATAGTCGAAGCGGCCGTCCCTGGCGAGTTGACTTACTTCCTCCAGCAAATCTTCACGTAACGTACAGCAAATACACCCGTTACTCATTTCCACCAACCGTTCTTCAGCCCGATTAAGGCTGACATCGCGCTGGACTTCGGTGCCATCGACGTTGATTTCGCTCATATCGTTGACGATGACTGCAACCCGCAAGCCATCGCGATTACGTAGTATGTAATTAAGAAGTGTACTTTTTCCGGCACCAAGAAAGCCGGAGAGAACGGTCACGGGGAGTCGATTGGACATCTGCATATTCCTCACAGGGATGCCCGGTCGCGGTGTCGGGCTTATTTTGATGTTATAATATAACAATACAAATAAGCCATCCCCTCTTGCTCCGCAGGGCAAAGGACAGGATGCTAAACGTGTTCCCTTCGTGAGAATCCCCATGCGCAACGCCCTGAAACCTGCGTTGATAATCCTTTCCCTGCTGGTGGCTGCCGACGCGCTGGCCCAGATCCCGAGCCTGGCCAGGTGCACCCGCAGCGCCAACCTGCTGGCCTGCGTGGATGCCGATGGCAATGCCTACAGCGTCAACACCGCCGGCAGCACAATCTATCTGCGGGGTTTTGAAATGGCCGGAAAGCGCTATTGGGTGCAGACCAACAGCCGCTACGGCCAGCTTACGTTTTTCACCGGCATCGCTTCCGATGGCGAGGCCTGGGTTGGCTACAACCAGCGCGTCGGCTGGACCACGATCAACCGGTTTTCCAGCTCCGGCGGCAGCAGCGCCAAGTTCACCTGCAGCCGGATCGCCGGCTGCTAGGCCTGCCTGTTTTTCTTGGAATTTGCGTAGCCGACGCGCCAATGACCGCGCTGGCCAGAATCAGGTTGAGCAAGTGGCGTCGTGCATGATGAAAGCCTGTTCATGAAAAAGGCATCGTGAATTGTATTGTTATACTATAACATTACAAATTAACTCCCACGATGGACCTGCTCATGAATGCGCTGACTCTGCCGGATATCGCCGCGCAGGCCTCACGCCAAGCCCTGCCACTGGAGTGGGTGGGCATGTGCGGCATTGCTCTTCCCGTTTTGTTTGATGGCCAACGACTGAATGCAAAGGCCGATGCCGGCGTGAGTCTCAACGATGGCAACGCGCGCGGCATTCACATGTCACGGCTCTATCTGGCGCTTGAATTACTGGAGCATGAAAACCTTTCACCGGCTCTATTGCGCAGGGTTTTGCAGCGCTTTCTTGAGAGCCATGAAGGGCTATCCAGCAGAGCTCACTTAACCATTCACGCCGATTTGTTACTGAAAAGGCCAGCGTTGATCAGTCCTTTGGCAGGCTGGAAAAGCTATCCGGTGAGCATCGAAGCACGTTTGAACAACGCGATGTTCCACGTGGAACTAAAAATCGACGTGCCTTATTCCTCAACTTGCCCATGTTCCGCGGCTCTGTCTCGACAGTTGATTCAGCAGCAGTTCGTCGATGATTTCGCCAAAAAGCCACTGCAACACGCCGACGTTTTAGCGTGGCTCGGCTCCACGAACGGCATCGTCGCCACACCTCACAGCCAACGCAGCAGCGCAAAGTTGCGCGTACGGCTGGCTGATTTTGTCGATGAGTTGCCTCTGATCGCCGTCATCAACGACGCCGAAGCCGCACTCGGCACAGCCGTTCAAACAGCGGTAAAACGCGCCGACGAACAAGCCTTCGCCCTGGCCAATGGTCAGAACCTGATGTTCTGCGAAGACGCCGCTCGCCGTTTGAATCTGGCCCTGAAACGCTCCACGGGCATTAACGCCTTCCACATCCGTGTCATCCACGCCGAAAGCCTGCACGCCCATGACGCCGTGGCCGAAAGCCGTTTCAACTGGGAGGTCGCATGATTGGTTGCCACGCCTTGCGTTGGGGCGCACCGGGTCAGCCACTCACGCCGGCGCTGAACCTGGAACTGCCAAAGGGCAGCCTGACCGCCATCATCGGTGCGAACGGCTCCGGTAAAAGCAGCCTGCTGAAGGTCATCGCCGGTTTGCAAAAACCGTTGGCCGGAAAGGTGCGACTGAGTGTTCCACTCAAGGGCAGTGTGTCGTTCCTGCCCCAGCAACAACACCTCGACAGGCAATTTCCGATCAGCCTTCAGGCATTGGTCGCCGCCGGATTCTGGGGCAATAAACAATCACCGCAGATCCGCAGTCAACGACTGAAGACCGTCCTCGAAAACTGGTGCCTGAACGGCCTGGAAGATCGACCCTTGATGGCCCTCTCCGGCGGCGAATTGCAACGCGCCCTGCTCGCCCGATTGAGCCTGACCGACGCCCCGTTGTTGTTGCTCGATGAGCCCCACGCGGCCCTCGATGGACTTGGCCAGGCATTGCTCTGGAAGCACCTGCACGATTGGCACCTCGAAGGCCGGACGCTGATGGTCGTGTGCCATGACCTCGCCGCCGTCCGCGAGCACATCCCACAAACGCTGCTGATCAAAAGCAGCGGTTGCGTACTCGGCCCGAGCGCCGAACTGATCCGCCAACAACCTCAATCGCAGGTGGCCTGATGACCGCTGCAGCGCAACTCTGGCAACCGTTCCACGAGTTCGTCTTCATGCGCCGAGCGCTGCTCGGTGGTTTGGTCCTGGCGTGCAGCACGGCGCCCCTGGGGGTATTTCTGATCCTGAGGCGCATGAGCCTGATCGGCGATGCTGTCGCCCACGGCATCCTTCCCGGTGCGGCTCTAGGCTTCTGGTTTGCCGGGTTAAGCCTCCCGGCATTGACCGTCGGCGGCCTCGGTGCCGGCCTGAGCATGGCAGGCCTCGCGGCCTGGATTACGCGACGCACCGGCCTGCGAGAGGACGCCAGCCTCGCGGCGATTTACCCGATTTCCCTGGCCTGTGGCGTACTGATTCTCGGCATCGCCGGCAAACGCCTGGACCTGTTGCACCTGCTGTTTGGCTCGGCGCTGGCGGTCGACGGCCCCACCTTGACCGGCATGCTTTGGGTTTCGGGCCTGAGCCTGATTGCCATGGCGCTGATCTACAAACCACTGCTGCTCGACACCCTCGACCCGCTTTTTCTGCAAACCGTCAGCCGACTCGGCCCATTGGCCCACGGCGTGTTCCTGACGCTGGTGGTGTTGAATCTGGTCATCGGTTTCCAGGCGATCGGCGCGTTGATGGTGGTCGGCTTGATGATGTTGCCTGCCGCTGCGGCGCGTTTCTGGAGTCGCCGCTTGCCGGTGCTGATCGTCATTGCCGCCTTGCTCGGCAGCCTCTCGGTGTGGCTCGGTTTGTTGATCTCTTTCTATTACTCACTGCCCAGTGGCCCGGCAATCGTGCTGGTGGCGGGCGGCTGGTATCTGCTGTCCGTAATGTTCGGACCGGTGCACGGCTTGCTGCGCCGCCCGCCTTTGCTCACATCCCAATGAGGTGTTATCCGATGCGCGCTTTACTCGTGCTGTTCAGCTTGATGGTGTCGATGTCGCTGCCTGCCGCCGAAAAACTTCAGGTCGTCACCAGCTTCAGCATCCTGGCCGACATGACCCGACAGGTCGGCAAGGATCATATCCAGATCACCAACATGGTCGGCCCGGACGCGGATGCACACACGTACGAGCCGACACCGGACGACGCCAAAGCACTGCTCAAAGCCAAACTCATCATCAAGAATGGCTTGGGTTTCGAGCCCTGGCTGGATCGCCTGGTGACCAGCACCGAGACCAAGGCGCCGGTCATCAGCGCGAGCCACGGAGTCATACCGCGTAGCCTGGATGAAGACGGCGAAACCATTCCCGACCCACATGCCTGGCATAACCTGGCGAACGCCGAGCTGTACATCGCGAACATCACCAAGGCGCTGATCGCTGCTGATCCGGCGAACACAGCCGACTATGAGCACAACAGCCAGGTGTACCTGAAACAGGTCTACACCTTGCTCGCCGAAGCCAAGACCAAACTCGGCTCACTGCCACCGGGCAACCGCAAGATCGTGACGTCCCATGACGCCTTCGGTTATCTCGGCCAGGCCTACGGTATCGAATTCATGGCGCCTCAAGGCCTGTCCACCGAGCGCGAACCTTCAGCCGCCGAGGTGGCCGCACTGATCACCCAGATTCGTCAGGCCAAAGTCAAAGCCGTGTTCATGGAAAACATCAAGGACGCTCGCCTGCTCAAGCAGATCGCGGATGAAAGCGGCGCACAGATCGGGGGCACGTTGTACTCCGATGCCCTTGCGGCGAGCGGTCCGGCCAGCACCTTCACCGGGTTGTTCGAGTACAACCTCAACACCCTGTACAACGCGTTGAGCACGCCATGATCCGCAAGAACCCCACACCGACCTGTTCGCCATTCCCGATCGCGGTTATTTTCGAGAAGGCTATTGGGCAGATCGGGCGCTGATCAAGCCCGAGCCCGGCGGCGTTGCCGTTTCCAGGCAACCAATCCGGTCGCAATGCGGCCGCCCCCTTCGCCCGCCGAAGCTTTCGGCACAGCATCAGCACCGTGATCGTGTCGGGGCAATTTTCCTGGCACGACAAACGTCGTAGTGACAACTGCCTGGGATTGCGCCTACGGTTTATGCAATAGCGCTCGTAAGAAGCACGTGAGTACGCCGACCATGATCCAGATCACCCTGCCCGATGGTTCATTGCGTGAGTACGACCAACCGCTCTCCGTGCACGAGTTAGCTGCCAGCATCGGCTCCGAACTGGCCAGCGCGGCCGTAGCGGGTCGGGTCAATGGTGTACTGGTGGACTGCGAATACATGATCGAAACGGATGCCCGGGTCAGCATTGTCACCCCCCGGGAGCCAGACGGCCTGGAGATCCTGCGCCGCTCCTGTGCATTGATGCTGGCCATGGCGATCAAGCAACTTTACCCACATGCGCAAATGCACGCGGGCAAGGAGTTGGGCGATGGCTTCTTTTACGAGTTTGCAGTCGAGCGACCGCTGACCCCGGCAGACCTGCCCCTCATCGAAGCGCGCATGCAGTCACTGGCAGCGACCAATCACTCGATCCGTCGTCAGCCACCGCGCGAAGAGGTGTCGCTGTACCGTCTGGGAGACACCGAGTACCCGAGCCATGGGCCGCACATCCCCACCACCAAAGTCTTGCAGGCGTTTGCCCTGGATCACATCAGCGGCACGTTGCAACAACGGATCTACGGCACCTGCTGGTCGAGCCATCAGGAACTGCAACACTGGCGCGTTCCACCCCACGTGGTGGTCGTGAGCATGGATGACCGCCAGGCGACTTATGCACAAGCGGTGACCGAATCCTTGCGCCAAAGGGGCGTTCGCGCCAGGGCCGACCTGCGTAGCGAAAAGGTCCACCACAAGATTCGCCAGCACAGCCGGACCGTGCCGTACCTGGTAGTGGTTGGCGAAAAAGAACAGGCGGGCGGATTTGTCAGTGTGCGCAGTCGCACGGGGGAGGATTTTGGCCGGATGGCTGTCGAAGCGGCGTGTGAGTGGTTGAGTCGGCCGGGGATCTAGGGAGACTGGATGGACGCCTTCGTCGGAGCGCCGCCCGGAGCAAGCCAGCTCCGGGCGGCGATCCGACGAAGCTTTTAAGCTCTTGGCTTCACAGTGCCGCAATCCTGCCCCAGCCAGACGGCACGGGATTCGAGGCTGCCCTTCTGCTGAATCCCGGTGGCGTTGAACGTCCCGTTGACCTTGGTGGTGAACTCGCGATCACTGAGGAATGTCGCCACGCCCGCCCCCTGGGCTCTAGGGCAGCTGAAACGGAATTTCCACTGATTGCCGGAGCGGTCGGTGATTTCCTGCTTGCAGCCCGACTGCGGATCGGTCAGCGGAATGTTATCGGTCTTGACCTGTTCCGGGGTCAGGCACGCCCGGATCCCTTTGCCGCCCATGGTGATGCCCTGTTTTTCCAGTTGTGCACGCTGCTCAGGGGTCATCTGGCTCTGGAGCTGACCGAGGATCAATTGCAGGTCCGGCATATTCTGCTCATCGACCTTCATGTTGCTCGTGGTCAGCTCCCACAATCCTGGTTGCAGCATTTGCGCGTGAGCCGCCACAGGAAGTGCCAAACCCAGTGCCATGGCCAAACCCAGCAGACGAACGTTCATCGAGTAACTCCTGATCAGTTGTGGCCGTTAGACGTCCGCCGCAGGCTTCGGTTCAAGGGCCAATTAATTAGCGACATTCTGCACGGAACATGGTCTGTTAAGCACTGAATCTTCAGGAGCAAGGCAGCCCCCCATGGATTATTTCGGACCGCATATTTTCGGTTATACCATCGCCCTGCTGCACTCGCTGGGCATGATCGCGGCCATACATGCCGTGTTGACCGTTCGTACCGCCCAAGGTGCGATTGCCTGGGCCCTGTCGTTGTTTTTCATCCCCTACTTCACGCTGATCCCGTACCTGGTATTCGGCCGCAGCACGTTCGATGGCTACATCAAGGCCCGACGGCAGGCCAACGAGGAAATGCGCAAGGCCATCTCCGAACTCAACTGGCGACCCTGGGTGGAAGAAGCCCTCACCGCTCGCGCTTCCTCGGCGTATGCCTCACTCAGAGCGCTGCCGAAACTGGGAAACATGCCGTGCCTGGCCAATAACGAGATGCGGCTGTTGATCAACGGCCAGCAGACATTCGACGCCATTTTCGATGCCATCAGCCAGGCGAAAAAAGCCGTGCTGATCCAGTTTTTCATCGTTCACGACGACCGCCTCGGCCTACGCCTGCAAACCCTGTTGTTGAAGAAAGCCGCCGAAGGCGTGGCGATTTATCTGTTGTATGACCGAATCGGCAGCCACTCCCTGCCGCACGGCTATGTGCAGGCCTTGCGTGATGGCGGGGTCGAGGTCAAAGCCTTCGCCACCCGCAGTGGCTGGCTCAATCGCTTTCAGGTGAACTTCCGCAACCACCGCAAGATCGTGGTGGTAGACGGCATTCTGGGCTTCGTCGGCGGCCACAACGTCGGTGACGAATACATGGGCGAGAAGCCGCCCCTGGCACCATGGCGCGATACCCACGTGCAAGTGCGCGGGCCGGTGGTGGCGTGTATGCAGGAGTCATTCGCTGAAGACTGGTTCTGGGCGGCTCGTGCACTGCCGCCACTGATCCTGCCCGAGGTTTATCCGGAAGACGGCGTGCTGTGCCAGTTACTCGCCAGCGGGCCGGCAGATTCCTACGAAACCTGTTCACTGTTCTTTGTCGAAGCCATCCATGCGGCGACGGAACGGGTATGGATTACCAGCCCGTATTTCATCCCCGACGAAGCCGTATCCGCAGCTTTGCGCCTGGCGGTACTACGCGGTGTGGATGTGCGCCTGCTGTTGCCGTCACGACCTGACCACCGCATCGTCTACGCCGCCTCCAGCCTCTATGCCTTCGAAGCAGTGCGCGCCGGAGTACGGGTATTTCGATACGAACCCGGATTCCTGCATCAGAAAGTGGTGTTGGTCGACAGCGAAATCAGCGCCATTGGCAGCGCCAACATGGACAACCGTTCGTTCCGGCTGAATTTCGAAGTGATGTTGCTGACCGTCGACCGCGCGTTTGCCGCCGAGGTGGAGCTGATGCTCAACGATGACTTCGCCAACGCCCACGAAATCGCCAAAGAAGAAGGCCGGGAGACCCACCGCCTTCAGCAGGTCGGCATGCGGGTCGCCCGGCTGATTTCACCGATTCTCTAGAGGTAGATGTCGTCACGGGTCCATGGCAGTTCATGACTGCCATCGGCGTGGGCCTTCACCGCAAGAATCTGGTGCAGGTTGATCCAGCCCCGGGCGAACGCATAAGCGCAACCGGCCAGATACAGCCGCCAGATCCGCAGCACGTGCTCAGGCACCAGTCTGGACGCCGCTTCGAGGTTATCCTCCAGGCGTTCACTCCAGTGATCCAGGGTGCGCGCATAGTGCAGGCGCAAACTTTCGACATCGACGATTTCCAGCCCGGCCTCACTGATCTCGGCAGAGATCATCGACAGGTGCGGCAGTTCGCCGTTGGGGAACACATATTTCCCGATGAAATCACCGGCACCGCGCCCCACCGGACGGCCATCGGTGTATTTGGCGGTGATCCCGTGGTTCATCACCAGGCCGCCCTCTTTAACCGCGTCGAACAGGGTCTTGCAGTACTCGGCCAGGTTGGCGTGGCCAACGTGTTCGAACATGCCGACGCTGACAACTTTGTCGAAACGGCCATCCTGCGGCAGATCTCGATAGTCGAGCAGTTGCAGTTCGACCAGGTCGTCCAGGCCCTCCGCTTTTACACGTTCCCGGGCCAGGGCCAGTTGCTCCTTGCTGAGGGTGATACCGAACACTTTCGCGCCAAATTCCCGCGCCGCAAAACGCGCCAGTCCACCCCACCCGCAACCCACATCCAGCAGGTATTCGCCGGGCTGCAGGCGCAGCTTGCGGCACAGATGACGGAACTTGGCTTGCTGGGCTTGTTCGAGGGTTTCGCTGCCGGTCTCGAAATAGGCGCAGGAATATGCCATGTCGCTGTCGAGCCACAGCTGATAGAACGCGTTGGAAAGGTCGTAGTGGTAGGAAATCGCCTTGGCGTCCATTTCTTTGTCGTGGACGCTACGAACCGGCTGATTGTCGTCGTCTTCATCTAGCAACGCCTGACTCCATTCATCGCAGACGCGGATCACATCGCTAATGGAGCCTTCAAGTTCCAGTTTGCCTTCGACAAATGCAGCGCCAAGCGCATCCAGGCTTGGATGGGTAAACTGGGAGACCATTTGTGGGTCCTTGACCACAATCGTGACGCTGGGCGTTGGCCCCAGATTGAATTCATGGCCATCCCAGAGTCTCAGGCGAAGCGGCAATTGCAGATTCTGTAAGGCCGGTGGAAGATGCGCGAGCATGGAGAATCCCCCTTGTTTCAGACGTCTAAACAGAGGGTAGACCATCTTTGAAAAATAGCTGGCTATCGAATTAATAGCCTTTTTCAATGATTCGCGACGCCTGAACCTGCCGCCGCGAACACTCAAAATGATGTGCCCTCATCTCCAATGACTACAAAGTACGCGCACAGTTCTAAAAAGTTAAAGCCCCCGTGATTACCCGGTTTAGAGCATTCGCCTTCAGGCTTCATCCTTGAGTTTGAGCAACGGCTCCTGGAACCGCAGCAAACGACCGGCATTACCCAACACCAACAAAGTGCTGAGGTTATGCAGCAACGCCGCAATCATCGCCCCGGCAGCGCCGAGCCAGCCGAACGCGGCGAAGGCCACGATCGCCAGGGTCCAGCCCAGTCCGATAATCACATTGACCTGCAACGTCTGACGGCACTGACGACTCAGACGCACGCAGGTGCCGAGACGGCGCAGGTCGCTACCGATCAATACGATGTCAGCCGAAGCCAGGGCGATGTCTGCGCCGCCAGCACCCATGGCGACACCCACCACGCCAGCCTTGAGGGCCAAGGAGTCGTTGATGCCATCGCCGACCACCATCGGCCGGAAGCCGCTGTCGATTTCCTTGAGCACGCGGTTCAGTTTGTCTTCGGGCAGAGCTTGCGCTTCGACGTCACTGATCCCGACATCCCGGGCAAGTGTCTGCGCGACGCTATGGCGGTCCCCCGTGAGCAAGAGCTGGCGGCCCAGACCCAGTTCACGCAACTCACCCAAGGCAAACTGCGCCTCGGGTTTGACGCTATCGGCCAGCAACAGCCAGGCAAGAAACTCCCCGTTGAGCGCCAACCCTGCAATCGGACCGTCGTGATCGGGAACCGTCGTTGTGCTGATGCCCAGTTGCGCAAACAACTCCGGCCGGCCGAGCGCCGCTTCGCCCTGCCCGGTCATCGCCACCACGCCCAGGCCCTGGCGTTCATGAATGTCAGAAAGCAGCAGGAAATGTTCCTGGGTCACCAACCCCGCGAGCGCACGGCTGACCGGGTGACTGCTGGCCGAGCCGAGGCTGGCGGCGAGTTTCAGGACATGGCTGCGGTCCTCCAGCGGAGTGTCGATGGATTGCAGGCGCAAGGTGCCGAAAGTCAGCGTCCCGGTCTTGTCGACCACCAGCGAAGTCAGGTCCGCCAACTCTTCAAGGAACGCAGAGCTGCGGATCAGAATCCCGTGCCGCGCCGCCACGGCCACCCCGGCAATCGCCGTGGCCGGTGCCGACAACACCAGTGCACAAGGACAGGCCGCCACCAACACCGCGAGCATCGCTTGAGCGTTGTTGGTGATGAACCAGGTTACGGCGGCCAGCAGCAACACCAGTACCATATAGCTGCCGGCGTAACGCTCCAGCAGACGGGTGATCGGTGGCTTCGAGCGCTCGGCGTTTTGCATCAGGGCGATGACTTTGCCCAAGGTCGATTCATGGCCGGTACGGGTTACTTCGATTCGCAGCAGACCGTCGAGGTTGATCGCACCACCGAACACCGACATGCCGACGCCGGCCTCCATCGGCACCGATTCGCCGGTAATGGAGGCTGTGTCCAGACTGGCCTGGCCGGATAACACCCGGCCATCCGCCGGCACCCGATCCCCGGCGCGCACCTCGACCAGATCGCCGGCCTTGAGCGTGCCGTTGTCGACTTCGATGATGGTGCCGTCCGCCTGCACCTTGCGTGCGTGGCTGCGCGTCAGTTTGCCGAGGGCGTGAATCGCTTCCTGGGAACCGATCACGCTACGCTCCTCCAGCACGTGTCCGAAGATCATGATGATCGGCAACAGGGCTGCCGTCAGCAGATCCCCGGTGGCCCAGGCCCCCAGCATGGCCAGGGCAATCAATTGATCGGTGATGCCGTGCAGGCTTGGATAACGCAGGCTGTACCAGGCCGAACGCATGACCGGCACGGCGACCAGCAACGAGGCAAAACCCAGCAGCAGTTGACTGACGCCACTCTGCTGCGGCGCCAGCCAACGCCAGATCAAACCCAGCGCGAGAAGACCCAATGCGAGCATGGCCAGGGTCAACTGGCGCGCGGCGCGGCGCTGTTCGGTCGACGACAACAGGCTCGGTGCGGCGGCGGTTTGAGCGGTCATTGTGCAGCTCCCTGAATGATCAGGCGGGAATCGTCTTTGGGATCGACCGTCGTGACCGATCCGGCCTGGCCGAGAATTTTCGGCATCCGCTCGCGATAGATGCGCAGCAACATTTGCGGGTCGGTACCTTGCTGCTGAGCCTTGGCCAGGCTCAACACAGTGGCCGTATCAGCAGACGCTTTGGCCAGTCGTTCACTCGCCTGGGCATGGGCCACCTGCAGCGTGCGGTCGGCTTGCTCGTTGGCGGTCTGAGTCAACTTCTCGGCTTCGGTGCGCGCATTGGCGACGGCTTTATCGGCTTGCTGGCTGGCCGTCAGCACCGCGTTGAAGGCGTTGACCGCAGGACTGGGCAGACTCGATTGCACATCGACCCGCGCCACTTCGATCCCCAAACCCTGCCCTGTCGCAGTGAGTTCAGCCAAGCGCTGGTTAATGCCCTGCACCAGATCACCCCGCAAGCGCTCGCGTCTTTCCGCCGCCTGGCTATCGGCTCCAATCAACTCCGGGCGAGCGACCAGAATAGTGTCCAGATCCCGTGCGGCCGTGAGCGCCACGGCACTGCGGGTCACCAGCCGATCCAGTGCCGGCAATACATGTTCGCCCTGAAGCACGAACGCATAGGGCTCAGTGACTTTATAGAAAACCCGCACATCGAGTTGCACCACCCCGGCATCCCCCGTTAACAGATAGCCGGAGCCTGCGAGGGCATCGCTGATCGGTGTGGCAAAACTGGCCACGCGATCTGCCTGTATCGCGGCACCACTGCGCAACAGGTTTTCCACTCGACGCTCGATCACCCGATCCGCCGCGGGCAACAAAATCACCTGCTCGAACGGTTGCGGCCAGGCCAGTAACAACCCTGCATTCTGAATGCGATCCAACGCGCCGAAATGCAAAACCACCGCACGATTTTGCGGATCGATCTGCCGCACATTGGAAAACGCCCACGCCAACGCCGCCAACACCGTCACCGCGTAGAGGGCAATAAACGCCAAACGCCCGGCCTGAATCCAGGGACTGCTCAACTCATTTGTTCCACGTGGAACCAAACTCATGGCTGCGATCCGGACTTGTTGTCGAGGCTCGGCGGACCGTCAACCAACACCCGGAACGGTGCAGCATCGGTGCGCAGAATCAGCTTGGTCCCCGGCGTCACTACCGTGCCCAAGGTGTCGAGCGAACGCAGCAGGTTGTAGAGCTGCGGCGATCCCGCGTAGGCGCGACCATAAATCTGCGCCGCTTCGACGCGCGATTGCGCTTCGATATCCGCCGCCTTCACTGTGGCATCGGCCTGCACAATTCGCGCATCACGCTCGGCGGCGGAACGAATTTGTGCAGCTTCACGCTTGCCGATGGCCGTGCGTTCAGTGGCAATGGTTTCACGCTCGGCACGCATCCGGTCGACGGTCGCGGTGAGCGTCACCGATGGCAACGTCAACCTCTCGATACCAACCTGCAACACACGCACGCCATAAGTGGTGAGTAGCTGCTGATCGATTTGCTTGCGCAGTTGCGCTTCGAAGTCGGTAATGCGTACCTGGCTGGCATCGGTATTGACCAGGTTCGCCAGATCAAAACTGCTGGCGGTGGTCTCCAGTGCGGAGCCGACAAAGGTGCGAATCTGCCGCGCAGCTTCATCGGGCTGGTTCTGTACCGCACGCATGAAACGTTGCACATTGTCCGGATCGCCCTGCACCTGCCACGCCACATAGGCCTGAACGATGATGCGCAAACCGTCCCGGGTGCCGACATCCTGCAAACCGCTGGACGTGGTGCGCAGCCGCAGATCCACCGGGATCGCCGCCTCGAACGGCGCCGGCCAGCGCCAGCCCAGCCCCGGCTCCAGCAAGACTCGCGATGGATTGCCGAAGCGTGTGATCACCGTGGCCTCACCCGAACGCACCTGCACCAGGCTCGCGGCAGCGACAGCAAACGCCACCAACAAAGCAGCCCAACCCATGCGGCGCCATGGAAACGGTCCGGCCTCCTGAGGATCACCATGATGGTGATGATGGTGATGGCCGTGGTGATGATGCCCGCCATGGCCGTGATCGTGGCCGCTGTGGTCATCGTGATCGTGAGTATGGGACTGGCTCAATTGGCAGCTCCTGGCTGAGCGGTTTTACGCGACGGCGCAGGGTCAACCGGCAGCGTGAAAGTACGGAGGTCGATGGTCGGCGCATTGCTGCTGCCGCCCAGACGATGATCCAGAACGAGCAATTTGCCGTTGACCAACCCCTGGGACAACTGACTGAAATACTGCTCCAGCACAAAGGCTTGGCCAGCGCTGGCATAGGCTTTTCGCTCGGCATTGAATTTCAGGTCCGCTGCCTGGGCGCCGGCATTGATTTCACGGGCGCTGGCTGTCGCTTGATCGCGGGCGATACTGGCCTGCAACTGCGCCTGGTTGGTGGCCTCGGCAGCGGCGCCGCGTTCACGGGCGATCAAGGCTTGCGCACCAATCTGCGCCGCTTGCACGCCGTGATAGGCATTGGCAGCACCGGCCGGAGGGTGAATCGCCTCGACCACCGTGGCGAGAATTTCCACGCCGCTGTCGAGTTTTTGCAAGTCAGCCTGGACGGCGCGACCGATTTCTTCAGCCAGCCCTACCCTGTCCTCGCCCAGCAAACCGTCGAGGGTGCGTGAGGCGAAGTCGTGAACCAGAATTCGGCTGGCGGTGCTGCGAATCAACATCGGCACATCGGCACTGTTATAGGTCGCGGCCAACGCCGCCTCATCGCTCAGACCGATGCGATAGACGAAGCGCACGTCCATGTTGACGATCTGAAAGCTCTGCTTGTCGGCTCGACTGCTGGCGATCACCTGGGATTTGTCGTTCACATGGCTGGCGTCCCACAAGCGATTGGCAATCGCCGGGGCCGGGCCTTCAGCGGGATCGGCCTGAGCGGGGGCCGAGGTTTCGCCAACACTGGTGGCCAACTCGTGAACCACGCCATTCTCGACGCTCAACACACGGCCCAATGGCCACGGCAAACCCATATGCAAACCCGGGCCAAACACCTCCACCGGCTTACCGAATCGTTCGTAGATGCCACGCCCTTGCAGCGCAATTTCGTGAATGCCAGTCAGCGACCAGCCAACGAGCGAAACCACCGCCAACACCGGCAGGAACGCCCGACGCATGTACGTGAAGGCCCAGATCTGCCGCAGATCGATGCCGAAGCGGTTATGCAATTCGTGCTGCAGCGCCAGCAATGGCTGTGGTGGCCAGCGCAGCATGTCGGCGACAAAACTGCGCGCCAGCAGCTCCGGCTCCAGGCGTTCGCGGCGCGGGCTGAACAATGACAATACCGCGCGCAGCAACAGTTCTGCTGCCACCAACCCCGGCAGCAGTCCGATCAACACAGCCAGGCGTACGGGCCATATCGACGTTTCATCGGCAAACAACAGACAAAAGGCACCGAGCACCAAGCTGATGATTGCCACACGCGTTAATTGCGCCAACGCGGCGGCTTCAGGCCATTGCGCAGTGTTTTCCTGCGCCAGATGGCGCTCCATCACCAACAGGCCGAACGCCAACAGCAAGGAGCACGCCGCCCCGACAGTGGCGGCCAGGCCCAACGCAGCCGGAGGCAACGTGAGGTTCCAGGCCTGTTCGGCGCCCACCAGCGCCAACACGGCCCAACCGCCAAGCCACAGCGTCGGCGCGCCTATTTGCCTGAGCAGGTGCTGCGATTGCCGGCTGATCCGGTCCAGTAAGCGTTCATACCACCCCGAAGGCACGACAGATTCGTCGACAACGCCCTCCGGCACCACGGGATTCATTGCGCGGGCACGCCACTGGGCTACCCACCCGGCCGATTGCGCCCCCGCCACCAACACCACAGACGCCGCGCTCAGGTTCAGCAGCAACGCTGGCCACAGTGTTTGCGAAGAAAACAGCCAGGCAAAAGATGCCAGCAGCACGCCTACCGTCGCGAGTATTCCCGCACCGATGGCGAACTGGCGTAACCGTCGCCCTTGTATGACCGCCTGCTGAAAGCGCGGCAACCCGGCTAACGGCGCTTCATCAACATCGAGATCGACTTGCATACCACCCCAGAGTGTCTTCGCTAACATGGCAATTCGTTACGATATAACGAAAATGGTGAAATTTCCGTATTCAAGCGCGCCATCTAAAGATGCCCAACCTGTCGCGTACCTGAAGCCTTGACCGAAATGCTGCAGAACGCACATATTACGTTCGTAATTTTATCCAGGAACTACTTTTACCCATCCCTTCCCCTTTCGATCCAGGAGTACATCCATGAGCACTTATGACGTCGTGATACTCGGCGGTGGACCCGGCGGTTACAACGCGGCGATCCGCGCCGGACAACTGGGTCTGAAAGCAGCCTGCGTGGAAGGACGCGCCACACTCGGCGGCACCTGCCTGAACGTCGGCTGCATGCCATCCAAGGCGTTGTTGCATGCCTCCGAACTTTACGACGCGGCCATGGGCGCGGAATTCGCCAACCTGGGGATCGAAGTCAAACCCGGTCTCAACCTCGCCCAGATGATGAAGCAAAAGGATGAAAGCGTTACCGGGCTGACCAAGGGCATCGAGTTTCTTTTCCGCAAAAACAAAGTCGACTGGATCAGAGGCTGGGGCCACATCGACGGACCGGGCAAAGTCACGGTGACCGATAGCGCCGGGGGCAAGACCGAACTGAGCGCCAGGGACATCATCATCGCCACCGGCTCCGAACCCACGCCCCTGCCCGGCGTGGACATCGATAACAAACGCATCCTCGACTCCACCGGTGCCCTGGCGCTGACCGAGGTGCCCAAGCATCTGGTGGTGATCGGCGCTGGTGTGATCGGCCTGGAGCTGGGTTCGGTATGGCGGCGCCTGGGGGCGCAGGTGACGGTGGTCGAGTTCCTTGACCGGATCTGCCCTGGCGTGGATATCGAAGCCGGCAAAACCCTGCAACGTTCCCTGAGCAAGCAAGGCTTGAGTTTCAGGTTGAGTTCGAAAGTGACCAGCGCCACCAGCTCCGCCAATGGCGTTCAGCTCAGCATCGAGCCTGCCGCTGGCGGTGCTGCCGAGTTACTGGAAGCCGATTACGTGCTGGTGGCCATTGGACGCCGACCTTATACACAGGGCCTTGGCCTGGAAAACGTCGGCCTCACCACGGACAAGCGCGGCATGCTCGCCAACAAGGGGCATCGCACCGAAGCCGCCGGGGTCTGGGTGATTGGCGACGTGACCTCGGGTCCCATGCTCGCGCACAAGGCCGAGGACGAAGCCATGGCCTGCGTCGAACAGATCGTCGGCAAGGCTGGCGAGGTCAACTACGACCTGATCCCCAGCGTGGTCTACACCAAACCGGAACTGGCCAGCGTCGGCAAGACCGAAGAACAGCTCAAGGCTGAAGGCCGGGCGTACAAGGTCGGCAAGTTTCCCTTCACCGCCAACAGTCGGGCGAAGATCAACCACGAAACCGAAGGCTTCGCCAAAGTGCTGGCCGATGAGCGCACGGACGAAGTCCTCGGCGTGCATCTGGTGGGCCCGAGTGTCAGTGAAATGATTGGCGAGTACTGCGTGGCCATGGAGTTCAGCGCCTCGGCCGAAGACATCGCCCTGACCTGCCACCCACACCCGACCCGCTCCGAGGCGTTGCGCCAGGCGGCGATGAATGTGGAGGGGATGGCGACGCAGATGTAAGGCCTGCAGGACTTGGGTGACAGATCTATCGCCATCGCGAGCAAGCTCGCTCCCACAAGGTTGCGCTGTATCTGTGGGAGCGAGCTTGCTCCGGGCGGCGTTCCGACGATGCAAACGACTCGGTCTAAAGCGGCAAATGCTCCAACGGCAACGCCCCCGGTGCCTTCACGGTATGAATCGCAAAGTTGCTGCGGATGTCGCTCACACCCGGCAGCTTCAATAAACGCCCGGTGAGAAACCGGTCATAGGCACGCAGGTCCGGCACCACCACCTGCAGCAGAAAGTCCGACTCCCCTGACACCAGAAACGCCGAAATCACCTCGGGCAATGCCGTCACCGCCAGACGAAAGGCTTCGGCTTGTTCGTCGTTATGACGCTCGACCTTGACCCCGACAAACACCGTCAGCCCCAACCCCACTTCGTCGCGATCCAGATTGGCCTGGTAGCCGCGAATAACCCCCGCCTCCTCAAGCATCCGGACCCGGCGCAAACAAGGCGATGCCGACAGGCCGATCTCGTCTGCCAGTTGCACATTGCTCAGGCGACCGTCCCGTTGCAGTGCCGCAAGAATCTTGCGGTCGTAGGCGTCAAGTTTCATGGTTTGGCAGATCCCGATGGTTCAAGCGAAATAAAGTGGCAGATTATGCCAATACAGACTCCGATAGAAGCTGACAACGCAAGCACCTGCCCCGCCCTCCAGCCCTAGACTGGCACGACCGAATCGACAACTAATGGGAGTGCAATATGCAAGGGCTCTGGCTGTTTTTCATGGCATTGGCAGTGGTCTATCTCTTGCCGGGGCCTGACATGATCCTGCTGTTGCAGACCGGTGCCCGCCAGGGCAAGGGCGCCGCGCTGGCCACGGCAGTGGGCCTGGGCATCGCCCGCGGTTGTCATGTGGCATTGGCGGCGCTGGGCCTGGCAGCACTGTTCAAGGCTGCGCCTTGGACCTTCGACGTGGTGCGCCTGGCAGGCGCCGCGTATCTGCTGTGGATCGGTATTCAGTGCCTGCGGACGACGATGCTGCCGAACCTCGGAAGCGCCGACACAACCGGCGAAAAACCGCGCTGGAGCGCAGCCATCCGACGCGGGCTGCTGACCAACTTGCTCAACCCCAAGGCACTGTTGTTCTGCTCGGTGCTGCTGCCGCAATTCATCAATCCACAGGCCGGGCCGGTGCTCGGGCAATTTGTGACCTTGGGCGTGGTGCTGGTCGGCGTCGGTTTGCTGTTCGACAGCGCCTACGCCCTGGTCGGTGCGGCACTTGGCCGGTGGCTGCAACGCAGCCCCTCTGCCCAGCGCTTGCAGCAATGGTTGTTTGGTAGCCTGTTGATCGGTTTCGCCGTACGGCTGACCTTTGTACAACAGGCTTGAACCTTACTGCGCCTTGCGGCGGCGATTGAACAACAACAGCGCGGCTGCCGCGACCG
>NZ_AKJL01000158.1 GCF_000282355.1 Pseudomonas sp. GM49 | reverse complement strand
GCCCTGCCGCTGGGGCGCATGGCCGATACCGGCTCGCGCAGCAAACTGATGGGCTGGGGGCTGGCGGTGTGGAGCGGGCTGACGGCTGTCAACGGCATGGTGGGCAGTTTCTGGAGTTTCCTGGTCGTGCGCATGGGGATCGGCATCGGCGAGGCCAGTTATGCGCCGGCCGCCAATTCGCTGATCGGCGACTTGTTTCCGGCACATCGTCGGGCGCGGGCCATGGGCATCTTCATGCTCGGGCTGCCATTGGGGCTGTTGCTGGCGTTCTTCACCATCGGTGCGATGGTCAAGGCCTTCGATAGCTGGCGCGCGCCGTTCTTTATCGCAGCGGTGCCCGGGCTGATCCTCGCGATCTTCATGTTTTTCATCAAGGAACCGAAGCGCGGCGCCGCCGAGAGCGTTCAGGTATCGCAGGAAAAGATCGATCGGCCGATCCGTCGGGTATTGGCCGTGCCGACCTTCCTGTGGCTGGTGATGGCCGGCCTGTGTTTCAACTTCGCCACTTATGCCTGCAACTCGTTTCTGGTGCCGATGCTGCAACGGTATTTCCTGATGCCATTGCAGGAAGCTGCGGTCGCTACCGGGGTTATCGTCGGCGTGACCGGGCTGTTCGGCCTGACTCTGGGGGGCTGGATCGCGGACAAGATTCACCAACGGATCGCCAACGGGCGCCTGCTGTTTGCGGCCTTCAGCCTGATGATTTCGACGCTCTGCACCGCGTGGGCACTGCATTCCGGGCGCATCGAAATCGGAGTATTTGTCGCTGTATTCAGTGTCGGCTGGCTGTTCGCCTACAACTTCTACACCTGCGTGTACACGGCGATTCAGGATGTGGTCGAGCCGCGGTTGCGGGCAACGGCGATGGCGCTGTTCTTTGCCGGGCTCTACCTGTTGGGTGGTGGCCTGGGGCCGGTGGTGGTCGGGGCCTTGTCGGATCACTTTGCGCACACGGCGATGCTTGCGGCGGGGGCGGAACAGATGACTGAGGCGTTCAAGGCGGTCGGCCTGCATGACGCGATGTACCTGATTCCGGTGGCGCTGTTGCTCACCGTGGTGTTTCTGTTCCTGGCTGCGCGGTGTTTTGTGCGCGATGCAAAGCGGATGAAGGCAGGGTTGGTGGCTGTTGTTGAGCCTGAAGGTTCTGCGGTGACTGCTTAACCGCCTTCGCGAGCAAGCCCGCTCCCACATTGGATCTTCAGTGCATATGAGATCCCTGTGGGAGCGGGCTTGCCCGCGAAGAGGCCATCAGCAGCACTACTGAAATTGAAGCAAACAAAAAAGGCCCGCATCGCTGCGGGCCTTCTTTTTATAGCAGTGGGGTAGGGAAGTTAACCCGCCACCAGCACCCGGATCGCTTCCAGTCGCAGCGCAGCCTTGTCGAGCATGGCCAGGCCTTGCTCGCGTTGTGCGCGCAGGGCCACCAGTTCGCTGTCGCGTACGGTCGGGTTGACCGCTTGCAGCGCGGTCAGACGTGCCAGTTCTTCTTCGGTATCGGCAGCCAGGCGACGCTGCGCCTCGGCGACACGTTCAGTGTGGCGAGGCAGGATCTTCGCTTCACCGGCATTGATCCGTGGCGTCAGTTGGTCACGCTGGGCCTGGATGAACTTGTTGGCGCTGGCACGGGGCACGCTTTCGAGCTGATCGTTCAAGGTTTCGAACGACACGCGGGCCGACAGGTCGTTGCCGTTTGTATCGAGCAGGCAGCGCAGGGCAGCCGGCGGCAGGTAGCGGCCCAGTTGCAGTGAGCGTGGTGCAACCACTTCGCTGACATACAACAGTTCCAGCAACACGGTGCCCGGCTTGAGTGCCTTGTTCTTGATCAGCGCCACGGCGGTGTTGCCCATGGAACCGGACAGCACCAGGTCCATGCCGCCCTGAACCATCGGGTGCTCCCAGGTGATGAACTGCATGTCTTCACGAGACAGCGCCTGGTTACGGTCGTAAGTGATGGTCACGCCTTCGTCGTCGCCCAGCGGGAAGCTGGCGTCGAGCATTTTTTCGCTCGGCTTGAGGATCAGGGCGTTTTCCGAATGGTCTTCGCTATCGATGCCAAAGGCGTCAAACAGGGTTTCCATGTAGATCGGCAGCGCGAACTGGTCATCTTGCTCGAGGATATCTTCCACCAGCGCATCGCCTTCGCCCGCGCCACCGGAGTTCAGCTCCAGCAAGCGGTCACGGCCGGTGTGCAGCTCGGCCTCCAGGCGCTCACGCTCGGTGCGGGCTTCGTCGATCAGCGCTTGCCACTCGCCATCGTCGGCTTCTTCGAGCAGCGGCAGCAGGCGCGGGCCGAACTGGTGCTGCAAGGCGTTGCCGGTCGGGCAGGTATTGAGGAACGCGTTCAGTGCTTCGTGGTACCACTGGAACAGACGCTCTTGCGGGCTGGTTTCCAGGTACGGCACGTGCAGTTCGATGATGTGCTTCTGGCCGATCCGGTCCAGACGACCGATGCGTTGTTCCAGCAGGTCCGGGTGGGACGGCAGGTCGAACAGCACCAGGTGATGGGAGAACTGGAAGTTGCGACCTTCACTGCCGATTTCCGAGCAGATCAGCACTTGCGCGCCGAACTCTTCGTCGGCGAAGTAGGCGGCGGCGCGGTCACGCTCGAGGATGTTCATGCCCTCATGGAACACCGTGGCCGGGATGCCGGAGCGCACGCGCAGGGCGTCTTCCAGGTCCATGGCGGTTTCGGCGTGGGCGCAGATCACCAGCACTTTGGTGCGCTTGAGCATTTTCAGCTGATCGATCAGCCACTCGACGCGCGGGTCGAACTTCCACCAGCGTTCTTCTTCGCTGGCATCCGGCTGGGCCTGGAAACTGACTTCCGGGTACAGCTCGGCGTGATCGCCCAACGGCAGCTCAAGGTATTCATCCGGGCACGGCAGCGGGTACGGGTGCAGCTTGCGCTCCGGGAAGCCTTGCACGGCGGCGCGGGTGTTACGGAACAGCACGCGGCCGGTGCCGTGACGGTCGAGCAGCTCGCGCACCAGGCGGGCGCTGGCTTCGGTATCGCCATCGTTGACGGCGGCCAGCAGGGCTTCGCCTTCGTTGCCGAGGAAATCGTGGATGGTCTTGTGGGCTTGCGGCGACAGGCGTCCCTGATCCAGCAACTCCTGAACTGCTTCAGCCACCGGGCGATAGTTTTCGCTCTCGGCGCGGAAGGCTTGCAGGTCGTGGAAGCGGTTCGGGTCGAGCAGGCGCAGACGCGCGAAGTGGCTGTCCTGGCCCAGTTGTTCCGGGGTGGCGGTCAACAGCAGTACGCCAGGAATGGTTTCAGCGAGTTGCTCGACCAGCGAGTATTCAGGGCTGACCTGATCTTCGTGCCACACCAGGTGGTGAGCCTCGTCGACCACCAGCAAGTCCCAGCCCGCCGCGAACAGTGCGTCCTGGGCTTTCTCGTCGTCCACCAGCCACTCAAGCGCGACCAGCGCGAGTTGGGTGTCTTCGAACGGGTTGCTGGCATCGCTTTCGATGAAGCGCTCTTCGTCGAACAGCGCGACCTGCAGGTTGAAGCGACGGCGCATCTCTACCAGCCACTGGTGCTGCAGGTTCTCCGGAACCAGGATCAGCACACGGCTGGCACGGCCCGAGAGCAATTGGCGATGGATCACCAGGCCGGCTTCAATGGTTTTGCCCAGACCCACTTCGTCGGCCAGCAGAACCCGTGGCGCGATACGGTCGGCGACTTCGCGGGCAATGTGCAACTGGTGCGCGATCGGTTGCGCACGCACGCCACCCAGACCCCACAGCGAGGACTGCAATTGGCGGCTGGTGTGTTCCAGGGTGTGATAACGCAGGGAGAACCAGGCCAGTGGATCGATCTGGCCGGCGAACAGACGGTCGCTGGCCAGGCGGAACTGGATGAAGTTCGACAACTGGGTTTCCGGCAGGGTGACCACTTCGCTCTGCCCGTTGAGGCCGTGGTAAACCAGCAGGCCATCAATGTCGTCGACTTCGCGTACGGTCAGTTTCCAGCCTTCGAAGTGAGTGATGGTGTCACCCGGCGAAAACCGCACACGGGTCAGAGGCGCATTCCGTAGCGCGTACTGGCGGGTGTCGCCAGTGGCCGGGTAGAGCACGGTCAACAAGCGGCCGTCCTGTGCCAGAACGGTGCCTAAACCCAGCTCGGCTTCGCTGTCACTGATCCAGCGTTGCCCCGGTTGATACTGCTGCGCCATGCTGCCTGACTCCCACCTGAAAAAGCGGGCTATCTTAACGGAATGAGCGCTTCAGGGCCAAAGGACTCTCAGAAAAACTCACAGTCATACGTTAGCCCACCTGTGCATGACGCGCCGCTCAGTGCACTAATGAGTGCCAATTGGGTCACAGTTTGCGACCGATGGCTCAAGTCGCCATCCCCTCAGCCGACAGCCTGCTGACAGGAGACCGAAAACCATGCTGCCACCGATGCTCCCCTTGAGTGCCGTGCCGATCACTTCACAGACTGACCCGATCCGCCAGCGTCCGGATATTCCACCGGTGGTGCCGGTGCAGGAAAGCTCCAGTGAAAGCACCATTGACCTGCAAAAGCGCAATCCTGAGGAAGACGGGTTAGTGCTGCGCGAGGAACAGCGCCGCAGGCAGGAGCAGGAACGGCGCCGCCGTGAGGCCGACAATGACCCCGAGGCGCACCTGGCGATTCCCGGCGATGAACTCAATGCCGACAACACCGTGCCGGTGGCGCCGCTGATGGAAGATCAGCCGCGGCAGGGGCTGTGGGTCGATATCGAGATTTGAGCGCAGGCTGGTCAGCGCGGCCGTCAGGCCGCATTATTGGCGCAGGGTTGCCGAACGCTACGGTGGCTGAAATTCATTTCAAGCGATGCACTGACCGCCATGAGCCAAGATGACAAACTGATTGACCTCAACGCTGAACGCGCCAAGCGTATCCATGACCTCAATGACAAGCGGCTCAATGAAGTTCGCCAGGCGTTCGAGCAGGCCATGCCGTTGGGCAAGGCAAAGAAAAAGCCGAAAAACAAACCGAAAAAGCGCTGAAGTCCCCCCGCATTCATTGATGCGGGTCAAACTTTCCCCTTCCTCTTGTCCCGTCTCGGGCGACATTGATCCCGGTCAATATTCTCTCCTGCCCGTTTGGTTAACTTAGCCCTATCGCAACAGGCCAAGTGCAGGAGACGCGTCATGTTTTTCGACAACGTGGTGATCGCCGGAGTGCTGACAGTCAGCCTCATGTTCGTGTTTTTTGCAGGGTTCGGACTTTTTATCTGGAAGGATTCGCAGAAGCGGAAATAACCGTGGTTCTTTCTGGGTGTAATGAGCACGCAAGGCATTTTGGGCAACTTCGGTTGCCCTTTTTTTTGCCTGTCTTTTGAGGAAGTACACAAGATAAATGTGTAATGTCGGAAGTAGGCTGCAATAAAAAAGGCGCGTTCCTTGCGGAGCGCGCCTTTTTCGTTTGGCTGCTTATTAGCTGCCAAGTGCCTTCGAGGCCAGCCAGAACAACCCGGCCGACAGGGCCACGGTGGCTGGCAGGGTCAATACCCAGGCCAGCAGGATTGTTCTGACGGTGCCGCCTTGCAGGCCGCTCTTGTTGGCGACCATGGTGCCCGCCACGCCCGAGGAAAGCACGTGGGTGGTGGAAACCGGCAGGCTGAAGATGTTCGCCATGCCGATCAGGCTGGCAGTGGTGATCTGTGCCGACATGCCTTGGGAATAGGTCATTCCCTGCTTGCCGATCTTCTCGCCAATGGTCAGTACCACGCGTTTCCAGCCGACCATGGTGCCCAGGCCCAAGGCCAGTGCAACAGCCAGGATCACCCAGAACGGGGCGTATTCAGTGGTTGTGGTCAGGTCTTTGCGCAACTTGTCCAGGTCAGCCTTTTCACGGGCCCCGAGAGTTGGCAATTTGCTGACTTTCTTCGCTGTATCGTCCAGGCAGAGCAGGTAGCGACGGACTTCGATACGGCTTTCCGCCGACAGCGAGTGATAGTCCTCTACACCCTTGAGGGTGCCGAGCAGGGCGGTAATGGTCGGTTCGGTCTGTTGCGGGTTGCAACGGAATTTCTCCGGCAAGTCGCCGTCCAGGCTCTTGCCCAGGGCCAGGAATTCGCCCAGGGTTTCGGAATTGCGCTGGTAGAACTGGCTCAGGTGCAGGGTCGCGTCGCGAGTCCGCTCGATCTGATAGGTCGTGCTGTTCAGGTCGAGCACGAACTGGGCTGGCACGATACCGATCAGGACCAGCATGATCAGGCCGATACCTTTCTGGCCATCGTTGGAACCGTGCACGAAACTCACGGCCATGGCCGAGATCACCAGTACCAGGCGATTCCAGAACGGCGGGTGTTTCTTGTCGTCGATCTTGCGGCGCTGTTCCGGCGTCTTGTGCATCTTCGACAGCGGACGCCACCATTTAAGACCGATCAGGATCAGCGCGGCGATCAGGAAACCTGCCATTGGCGAGAACACCAGTGACATGGCGATATCGATCGCCTTTTGCCAGTTCACCCCGTCGGCCAACGGAATATCGTTGATCAGGGCGTTGGCCAGGCCGACACCGAGGATCGAACCGATCAGCGTGTGGGAACTGGAGGCGGGGATACCGAAGTACCAGGTGCCCAGGTTCCAGGTGATGGCGGCGGCGAGCAACGAGAACACCATGGCCAGTCCGTGACCGGTGTTCACATTGATCAGCAGTTCTACCGGCAGCAGGTGGACGATGGCATACGCCACGCCGACCCCGCCCAGCAGCACGCCGAGGAAGTTGAACACACCGGAGAAGAACACTGCCAGGTGAGGCGGCATGGCCTTGGTGTAGATAACGGTCGCCACCGCGTTAGCGGTGTCATGAAAGCCGTTGATGAACTCGAAGGCGAGGACAAAGGCCAGGGCGAGCAAGAGGCTCACAAGCACCCAAGCATCCAGTCCGCTGAATAAATCGATCATGAAGGTTTTCTGACCCGGTCATAAGGGGGCGCGATTATGCCAGAAAAGACTGCTAATCAATGCACTAGCTGCTCGTCGGTAACATTCTTCAACGATTTTTTTTGCCGCAGCACCTGAAAACCAACGGTTTTGCTGCGTTTTTTAAGTCATTGATTTTATTGAAAAAATATACTGTCACAAAACCTTCACGGCCCGCTGAGAGGGGCTTGAAAAGTTGTGTGAAAAATCTGAGAAATAGGTCAGATACCGGAAATCTGCCGGATTCGACGACGGTGATGGCCGCTGCCCGCTCGTAGCGGGCGCGCAAGGCAACATCGATACATCCCGCTTTTAACGGGTGCAGAGGCAGGCCCTTGTAAGGATCAGGCAGAAGCAGTCACGGCTCTTCGGCTTTGAGTTCCTTTTCCATTTTTTGAAGTTCTTGCTGGAAAACCTGATCCTGAACGGTGGCGCGCTTGCGCCAGGGTTTGCGTTCGGGTTCGGGTTGAGCGGCGTAAGTGGTGACTTCTCCGCCGTAAACTTCCTTGTAACGTTGTTCCTGGCGCTCTAGTTCCGCGCGCAGTTCGTCTTTCGTCACAGTGCTACCTGATTGAGTTGGGATTAATTCTGGTGAAAACGCGCTGCATCAAATCGATTGATCACGTTCGTCGAATGGGCAATGCCCGGAAGGCATCGTTTAGGCAACAGAATGATCAATGCTTCCATGTCGCAGGCGGCCACGGCACCAGAGATAAACAGCTGTCGTAGCTTCAGTTTCCTGTTTCAGCAAGCGCACCGGCAAAGCTGTGCAATGCGGGTCTGGCGCTCGCTACGGGCAACGGCGACGGAACATCGCCTTGCCCGGTAAGCGGGTTCGGTATGTAAAAAACCGAAGCGCTACTGAATTGTATTATAGCGGCCGATTTGAAGAACACTATCTCCAAAAAGTTAAAAGTGGATCTTGGTGTGTGATCACTTTGTTGCTCGAAACTTTACGATGAACTAGAACGTCGACTGATGCCACGTTGCTGCGATGCCTTTCTGACGCCATTAAGTCGAGCAAGTTACGATAATTAGGTTGCGCCATTAAGTCTTGGGTCGAGACCTATGTAGACATAGGTTAGTGAGTCGGCGAAAAACCGCACATCGGCTGATTTGGCGGTTTACACGGCGGATTGCGATTATCGGTCGAGCGTTCGATAATCGCCCGGAGTTGGCCGGTCGGGCTTGAGCGTCAGACGCTAGCCCCTTGTAATAGTCGCTGATCCGAGTGGGAAAAAGGTCCTTGTATGAACGATCAAATGCGCAATTCCTTCGCTTCAGTGGCTCCGCCCATCGTTGCTTCACCGGCCAAGCGGATCCAGGCACTGACCGGCGACCCGGATTTCATGACGTCTCTGGCCCGTGGCCTGGCCGTGGTGCAAGCGTTTCAGGAGCGAAAACGGCACCTGACCATCGCCCAGATCAGCCACCGTACGGAAATTCCCCGCGCCGCCGTGCGCCGTTGCCTGCACACCCTGATCAAACTCGGCTACGCCACCACCGACGGCCGCACCTATTCGCTGCTGCCCAAAGTGCTGACCCTCGGCCATGCCTATGTGTCATCAACGCCGCTGGCGGTTTCCGCCCAGCCTTACCTGGACCGCATGAGCGAGCAACTGCACGAGGCCTGCAACATGGCCACGCTGGAGGGTGATGACATTCTGTACATCGCCCGCTCCGCGACCACGCAGCGGCTGATTTCGGTGGACCTGTCGGTAGGCGGTCGCTTGCCGGCCTATTGCACGTCGATGGGGCGGATTCTGCTGGCCGCGCTGGATGATACGTCACTGGGCGAATACCTCGACCACGCCGAATTGCAGGCCAAGACCAGCCGCACGATTCACACCCCCGAGGCATTGCTCGAATGCCTGCAAGAGGTGCGACAGCAAGGCTGGTGCATCGTCGACCAGGAGCTTGAGCAGGGGCTGCGTTCGATTGCCGTTCCTGTGTACGACGCCTCCGGCCAGGTGGTCGCGGCCCTCAATGTCAGCACCCATGCCGGGCGAGTCAGCCGCAATGAGCTGGAACAGCGTTTTCTGCCCGGGCTGCTGAGTGCCAGCCGCGACCTCAGTACCCAGCTGTTCACCTAAGGTGTTCGATAAACGCACAGAGTCGCGCTTGGCGAATTGACGCTGTTTCCCGTGGATCATTAATGTCGCTGCTGCGTCAGCCCCGGCTGGCTCCTTTTCGACTGTGATCCATGGAATAAAAATAATGAACCAACCTCAGTCTGCTGTAGGAAACTGCCTCGACGTGCAGTCCTTCATCAATGCCCAACCCATTTCACGCTACCAGTGGCGGGTAGTGATCCTGTGTTTCCTGATTGTCTTCCTCGACGGCCTTGATACCGCTGCCATGGGTTTCATCGCGCCGGCGCTGTCGCAGGACTGGGGCATCGATCGCGCCAGCCTTGGGCCGGTGATGAGCGCGGCGCTGATCGGCATGGTGTTCGGCGCACTCGGTTCGGGGCCATTGGCCGACCGTTTCGGGCGAAAAGTCGTACTGGTCGGTGCGGTGCTGTTGTTCGGCGCCTTCAGCCTGGCCTCGGCCTACAGCACCAATGTCGATCAATTGCTGGTGTTGCGCTTCCTGACCGGCCTGGGTTTGGGCGCCGGTATGCCAAACGCCACGACCCTGCTGTCGGAGTACACCCCGGAGCGCAAAAAGTCCCTGCTGGTGACCAGCATGTTCTGCGGTTTCAACCTCGGCATGGCTGGCGGCGGATTCATTTCGGCCAAGCTGATTCCGGCGTTCGGTTGGCACAGCCTGTTGCTGATCGGCGGGATTCTGCCGTTGATCCTTGCTGTGGTCCTGCTGTTCTGGCTGCCGGAATCGGCGCGATACCTTGTAGTCCGTAACCGTGGCACCGACAAAGTGCGCAAGACCCTGGCACCCATCGACCCGACAGTGGTGGCCCAGGCGTCCAGTTTCAGTGTGCCGGAACAGAAAACCGTGAAGGCGCGCAATGTGTTCGCGGTGATTTTCTCCGGTACCTACAGCGCCGGCACCTTGCTGTTGTGGCTGACCTATTTCATGGGCCTGGTGATCGTTTATCTGCTGACCAGCTGGCTGCCGACGCTGATGCGTGACAGTGGCGCGAGCATGGAGCAGGCAGCCTTCATCGGCGCGCTGTTCCAGTTTGGTGGCGTGCTGAGTGCGGTGGGCGTGGGCTGGGCGATGGATCGGTTCAATCCGCACAAAGTCATCGGCATTTTCTACCTGCTGGCCGGGGTGTTTGCCTACGCGGTAGGACAGAGCCTGGGCAACATCGCGCTGCTGGCGACTCTGGTGCTGGTGGCCGGGATGTGCGTCAACGGTGCGCAATCGGCGATGCCGTCGCTAGCGGCGCGATTTTATCCAACTCAAGGGCGGGCCACCGGGGTGTCGTGGATGCTCGGCATCGGCCGCTTCGGCGCCATCCTCGGTGCCTGGATGGGCGCGACGCTGTTGGGGCTGGGCTGGAACTTCGAGCAAGTGCTGACGGCGCTGGTGATCCCGGCGGCTTTGGCGACTACGGCGGTGGTGATCAAGGGCATGGTCAGTCATGCGGATGCGACCTGAATCCAGGCTTCGGAATCTTCAGTAAGTTTGATGGCCTCTTCGCGGGCAAGCCCGCTCCCACAGGGTTTGCGTTTAACCTGTAGGAGCGGGCTTGCCCGCGAAGCTTTTGGGAATCGGTAGCCAGACAACAATGTGTTCGATAATCGAACGCTTAGTCGATTATCGGATTGTTTGGCTTTTTTCAGGGGCTTAACCTTCAGTCATTCCGGCGCTGCGCATCGGCGCCTTCTTCCACTGTCGGTTAACAACAAACGGGAGCCTGCCCCATGGCTGAAATCCTTTCGCTGCACGACGCGGTGAAGAAATTCGTAAACGACGGCGATACCGTCGCGCTCGAAGGCTTTACCCACCTGATCCCTACGGCAGCGGGTCACGAAATCATTCGTCAGGGCAAGAAAGATCTGACGCTGGTGCGGATGACGCCTGACCTGATCTACGACCAGTTGATCGGTGCCGGTTGTGCCCGCAAGCTGATTTTTTCCTGGGGCGGCAACCCGGGTGTCGGCTCCCTGCATCGCCTGCGTGACGCGGTGGAGAAACAGTGGCCGCATGCGCTGGAGATCGAAGAGCACAGCCACGCCGACCTGGCCAATGCCTACGTCGCCGGCGCCTCCGGCCTGCCATTCGCGGTACTGCGTGCCTACGCCGGTTCCGACTTGCCGAAGGTCAACCCGCTGATCAAATCCGTCACCTGCCCATTCACTGGCGAGGTGCTGGCCGCCGTGCCTTCGGTACGCCCGGACATTACCGTGATTCACGCGCAGAAAGCCGACCGCAAAGGCAACGTGCTGCTGTGGGGCATTCTCGGCGTGCAGAAAGAAGCCGCGTTGGCGGCCAAGCGCTGCATCGTTACCGTTGAGGAAATCGTCGACGACCTCAATGCACCGATGAACTCCTGTGTACTGCCAACCTGGGCCTTGAGCGCGGTTTGCCACGTGCCTGGCGGCGCGCATCCGTCCTACGCCCACGGCTACAACGAGCGCGACAATCGCTTCTACCAGGCCTGGGACCCGATTGCCCGCGACCGTGAAACCTTCACCGCGTGGATCAACGAATACATCCACGGCAGCGCTGACTTCAGCGAGTTCCAGGCCAAACTGGCCGCCGCTTCGGAGGCGAAGTAATGACTTACACCACCAATGAAATGATGACCGTCGCTGCGGCCCGCCGACTGAAGAACGGTTCGGTGTGCTTCGTCGGCATTGGCCTGCCGTCGAAAGCGGCCAACCTGGCGCGCCTGACGTCCTCGCCGGATGTGGTCCTGATCTATGAATCGGGTCCGATCGGCGCTAAGCCAAGCGTATTGCCATTGTCGATCGGTGACGGTGAGCTGGCGGAAACCGCCGACACCGTGGTCCCGACCGGCGAGATTTTCCGCTACTGGCTGCAGGGCGGGCGCATTGACGTTGGTTTTCTCGGTGCTGCGCAAGTGGACCGTTTCGGCAACATCAACACCACCGTAGTCGGCGATTACCACGCACCGAAAGTGCGTCTGCCGGGTGCCGGTGGCGCGCCGGAAATTGCCGGTTCGGCCAAGAGCGTGCTGATCATCCTCAAGCAATCGGCGCGTTCGTTTGTCGACAAACTCGATTTCATTACGTCCGTCGGCCATGGCGAGGGCGGTGATTCGCGCAAGCGTCTCGGTCTGCCGGGCGCCGGTCCAGTCGGCATCATCACTGACCTGTGCACCATGGAGCCGGAGGAGGGCACCCACGAGTTCGTGGTCACCGCGCTGCACCCGGGCGTAACCCGGGAGCAAGTGGTCGCTGCCACCGGTTGGCCGATTCGCTTTGCCGACAGCGTTGGAACCACCGCCGAGCCGACCGAAGTCGAGCTGACCGCGCTGCGTGATCTGGAAGCCCGTACCGCTGCCGCCCACGGCCAAGCCCCTGGAGAAGCCTGATGCGTGACGTTTATATCTGCGATGCGATTCGCACCCCCATCGGCCGTTTCGGCGGTGGTCTGTCGACGGTACGTGCCGACGATCTGGCTGCCGTGCCGATCAAGGCCTTGATGGAGCGTAACCCGTCGGTGGACTGGAACGCGGTGGACGAAGTGTTCCTCGGCTGCGCCAACCAGGCCGGGGAAGACAACCGCAACGTAGCGCGTATGGCGCTGCTGCTGGCGGGCCTGCCGGAAACCATTCCCGGCGTGACCCTTAACCGCCTCTGCGCTTCGGGCATGGATGCCATCGGCACCGCGTTCCGCGCCATCGCCAGCGGCGAGATGGAGCTGGCGATTGCCGGCGGCGTCGAGTCGATGTCCCGTGCGCCGTTCGTGATGGGCAAGGCGGACGCTGCGTTCTCGCGCAACATGAAGCTCGAAGACACCACCATCGGCTGGCGCTTCATCAATCCGTTGATGAAAGCCCGGTACGGTGTGGACGCGATGCCGCAGACCGGTGACAACGTGGCCGACGATTACCAGGTCTCCCGCGCCGATCAGGACGCCTTTGCCCTGCGCAGCCAGCAGCGTACTGCCGTCGCACAAGCCGCCGGGTTTTTCGCCGAAGAAATCGTCGAAGTGCGCATTGCCCACAAGAAGGGCGAAACCGTGGTCAGCCAGGACGAACATCCTCGCGCCGA
This sequence comes from Pseudomonas sp. GM49, assembly GCF_000282355.1. GTDB lineage: Bacteria > Pseudomonadota > Gammaproteobacteria > Pseudomonadales > Pseudomonadaceae > Aquipseudomonas. The sequence continues at coordinate 6,059 of NZ_AKJL01000158.1, read as the reverse complement.
CACCACCCTGGAAGCCCTGACCAAACTCAAACCGGTCAACGGCCCCGATAAAACCGTCACCGCCGGTAATGCCTCGGGTGTAAACGACGGTGCAGCCGCATTGATCCTGGCCTCGGCCGAAGCCGTGAAGAAACATGGCCTGACTGCCCGTGCCAAAGTGCTGGGCATGGCCAGCGCCGGTGTGGCACCGCGGGTGATGGGCATCGGCCCGGTGCCGGCGGTGCGTAAACTGACCGAGCGCCTCGGCGTGGCAGTCAGCGATTTCGACGTGATCGAACTCAATGAAGCGTTCGCCAGCCAAGGCCTGGCGGTATTGCGTGAACTGGGGATCGCGGACGACGCGGCCCAGGTCAACCCGAACGGTGGCGCGATTGCCTTGGGCCATCCGTTGGGCATGACTGGCGCGCGACTGGTGTTGACTGCGTTGCATCAGTTGGAAAAAAACGGCGGCAAGAAAGGCTTGGCGACCATGTGTGTCGGCGTTGGCCAGGGGCTGGCCTTGGCGATCGAGCGCGTTTGAACACCTCGCCGGCTAACAAGAACTGAGGAAAGTGTAATGACTGACAAGCCTGGTTACCGTCGCCCGCAGGCGGGCACTCAGCCGCAATACCTGCACCCGACCTATCAATCCACCAACCTGCGCTCGCCGTCCAAGCCATTGGTGTTCCTGCCGCATTCGTTGTCGGAAATCACCGGGCCGACCATCGGCGCCGAGCGGATCAACGAGAAGGACAACGACCTGACCGCCCAGCACGAGGGGCAGCCACAGGGTGAGCGCATCATCATTCACGGCCGTGTACTGGATGAAAACGGTCTGCCGGTGCCGGGGATTCTGGTGGAGATCTGGCAGGCCAACGCCGCCGGTCGCTACGCCCATGCCCGTGATCTGCACGACGCACCGCTGGACCCGAACTTCACCGGTACCGGCCGCACCGTGACCGACGCCGATGGCTGGTATCAGTTCCAGACCATCAAGCCCGGCGCCTATCCGTGGGGCAACCACCACAACGCGTGGCGCCCGGCGCACATCCATTTCTCGCTGTTCGGCCCGAGCATCCTGACGCGCCTGGTGACGCAGATGTATTTCCCTGGCGACCCGTTGCTGGCGTACGACCCGATCTACAACTGCGTGCCCGATACCAGCGCCAAGGAGCGTTTGATCGCCACGTTCGATCTGGAAAAAACCATCCCTTCCTATGCCCTCGGTTATCGCTGGGACATCGTTTTGCGCGGCCGCGACGCCACGCCGATGGAGAAATAAGATGACGCTGACTGCGACCACGTCCCACACCGTCGGGCCGTACTACCACATCGGCCTGACCTGGCTGAACCGCGAAAACCTGACTGTCGAACAAACCTTGGGCGAGCGCGTGGCGATCACTGGCCAAGTGGTCGATGGCAATGGCGACATCGTCAACGACGCGATGCTGGAAGTCTGGCAGGCCAACGCCGCCGGCAAGTATGACCACCCGGAAGACGACCAGGACAAACCCCTGGACCCGAACTTCGAAGGCTTTGGCCGGGTGCCGGTGGACGCCGAAGGGCGCTTTCGTTTCACCACCATCAAGCCGGGTACGGTTGAGGGGCTCAAAGGCACGACCCAGGCGCCGCATCTGGTGGTACTGGTGTTTGCCCGTGGCCTGGTGAAGCATTTGCTGACGCGGATTTACTTTGATGGCGAGGCGGCCAACGTGAACGATCCGCTGCTGGAGTGTGTGCCAGCTGATCGTCGCGGCACGTTGATCGCCAGGCAGGATGCGTCGGGTGTTTATCAGTGGAATGTGATTCTGCAAGGCACCGATGCCGAGACGGTGTTCTTCGATTATTGAGTGAACACCGAAATCCCTGTAGGAGCTGGCTTGCCAGCGATAGTCGTTAACGATTACGCGTATTGATTGATTAACCGGGTCGCTCTTGCGTCATTCGCTGGCAAGCCAGCTCCTACATGGGATCTACGTCGCCAATGCTTTTGTGGAACGGGATTGTTGCAAAGTGTGTCTAGACTCTCACTGTCCCCATTGAGTGAAAAAACAATGACAACACCCACAGCTCCTATAGCTCTTTATACGGGCGAAGAACGCAACAAGCGGATCTTCGCCATCGTCGGTGCCTCGTCCGGCAACCTGGTCGAGTGGTTCGACTTCTACGTCTATGCCTTCTGTGCGATTTATTTCGCGCCGGCGTTTTTCCCGTCCGATAACCCTACGGTGCAACTGGTCAACACCGCTGGCGTGTTCGCCGCCGGGTTCCTGATGCGGCCGATTGGCGGCTGGATTTTCGGTCGGTTGGCGGACAGGCACGGACGCAAGAATTCGATGGTGATCTCGATTCTGATGATGTGCTTCGGCTCATTGCTGATCGCCTGCTTGCCGACCTACAACAGCATCGGGGTCTGGGCACCGCTCCTGTTGCTGTTCGCCCGTTTGCTGCAAGGCTTGTCGGTGGGCGGTGAGTACGGCACTACCGCGACCTACATGAGTGAAGTGGCGCTCAAGGGCCAGCGCGGTTTTTTCGCCTCGTTCCAGTACGTGACCCTGATTGGCGGCCAGTTGCTCGCGGTGTCGGTGGTGGTGATCCTGCAACAGTTTCTCACCGAAGATGACCTGCGTGCCTACGGCTGGCGGATACCGTTCGTGGTGGGTGCCATGGCGGCGCTGGTTTCGCTGTATCTGCGTCGTTCGTTGAAAGAAACTTCCAGCAAGGAAATGCGCGAAAACAAGGACGCCGGCAGCATCAGCGCCCTGTTTCGCGACCATAAAGCCGCGTTCATCACCGTGCTCGGTTACACCGCCGGTGGCTCGCTGATTTTCTACACCTTCACCACGTACATGCAGAAGTACCTGGTGAACACCGCCGGCATGCCGGCCAAGACTGCCAGCTACATCATGACCGGCGCGCTGTTCCTCTATATGTGCATGCAACCGGTTTTCGGCATGCTCGCCGACAAGATCGGCCGGCGTAACTCGATGCTCTGGTTCGGCGCCCTCGGTACGCTGTTCACCGTGCCGATCCTGTTGAGCCTGAAAAGTGTCAGCAGTCCGTTCCTGGCTTTTGTGTTGATTACCGTGGCGCTGGCGATTGTCAGTTTCTACACCTCGATCAGCGGTTTGGTAAAAGCCGAGATGTTCCCACCGGAAGTGCGTGCCCTGGGCGTTGGCCTGGCTTACGCCGTGGCGAATGCGATTTTCGGTGGCTCGGCGGAATATGTAGCCCTGAGTCTCAAGGCCGTGGGCATGGAAAACTCCTTCTACTGGTACGTTACGGTGATGATGGCGGTGGCCTTCCTGTTCAGCCTGCGTCTGCCGAAACAGGCCGCGTATCTGCATCACGACCTTTGATCTTCATGCGCGGGCTGCAAAGGCCCGCGCCTTCAGGAACTGTTTATGAACCAGCGACCGGGCAATCAATTGTTCGATGCCTATTTCACTGCCCGCGATATGCGTGACGTGTTCTGTGATCAAGGCCGGGTCCAGGCCATGCTCGATTTCGAAGCGGCACTGGCCCGGGCCGAAGCGCGGGTCGGGTTGATTCCATCGAGTGCTGTCGCGCCGATTGAAGCGGCTTGCCGCGCCGGGCTTTACGACTTTGCGGCGTTGGGCGAGGCGATTGCCACGGCGGGTAACTCGGCGATTCCGTTGGTCAAGGCGCTGGGCAAACAGATCGCGGCCACCGATGCCGAAGCCGAACGCTATGTGCATCTGGGCGCGACCAGCCAGGACGTGATGGACAGTGGCCTGGTGCTGCAACTGCGCCACGCACTGGAACTGATCGAAAGCGACCTGGCACAACTGGGGCAGACCCTCGCGTCCCAGGCCCGGCGATACGCGACCACGCCATTGGCCGGACGCACCTGGTTGCAGCATGCGACGCCGGTCACCCTCGGCATGAAAATCGCCGGTTGGCTGGGGGCGGTGACGCGCAGTCGTCAACGCTTGACCGAGCTCAAGCCGCGCCTGCTGGTGCTGCAATTCGGCGGTGCGTCCGGAACCCTCGCGGCCCTTGGTGAACAGGCCATGCCGATTGCCCAGGCGCTGGCAGAAGAACTGCAACTGGCCTTGCCTGAGCAGCCGTGGCATACCCAGCGCGATCGCGTGGTGGAATTCGGCGCCGTGCTCGGCCTGATCGCCGGCAGTCTCGGCAAACTCGGTCGCGACATCAGCCTGCTGATGCAAACCGAGGCCGGCGAAGTGTTCGAACCTTCTGCGCCGGGCAAGGGCGGTTCTTCGACCATGCCGCACAAACGCAATCCGGTGGGCGCGGCGGTGCTGATCGGCGCGGCGACGCGTGTACCCGGTTTGCTCTCGACGCTATTCAGCGCCATGCCTCAGGAACACGAGCGCAGCCTCGGCCTGTGGCATGCCGAATGGGAAACCCTGCCGGAGATTTGCTGCCTGGTGTCGGGCAGCCTGCAGCAGGCGTTGTTGATCGTCCAGGGGCTGGAAGTGGATGCCGGGCGCATGGCACGCAACCTCGATCTGACCCAGGGCCTGGTGCTCGCTGAAGCGGTGAGTATCGTTCTCGCCCAACGGGTCGGTCGCGATACCGCACACCATCTGCTGGAACACTGCTGTAAACGCGCCGTGGCCGAGCAGCGTCACCTGCGCGCGGTCCTCGGCGACGAACCGCAAGTGACCGCCGAACTGTCGGCGGCTGAACTCGATCATTTGCTGGACCCTGCCCATTACCTCGGCCAGGCCCATATCTGGGTCGAGCGGGCGGTGGCTGAACATTCTGCATTGACTGCCTGAAGGAGACTTGCTGTGGCTTTTGTACAACTCGCCGAGGGCGAACTGCATTACCAACTCGATGGACCGGTCGATGCGCCGGTGCTGGTGTTGTCCAACTCCCTGGGCACGAACCTGCACATGTGGGACGCGCAAATCCCTGCGTTCTCCGAGCATTTTCGCGTGTTGCGTTTCGACACCCGTGGTCACGGCCAGTCGCTGGTGACGCCGGGCCCGTACAGCATCGAGCAATTAGGCCATGATGTGCTGGCTCTGCTGGATGCCTTGCACATCGAACGTGCGCATTTCTGCGGTTTGTCCATGGGCGGGCTGATTGGCCAGTGGCTGGGGATCAATGCCGGCGAACGCCTGAACAAGCTGATCGTGTGCAACACGGCGGCGAAAATCGGCGATCCGTCGGTGTGGAACCCGCGTATCGAAATGGTGCTGCGTGATGGTCAGGCGGCCATGGTTGCCCTGCGCGATGCGTCGATTGCCCGCTGGTTCACCCCGGATTTCTCCGAAGCCAACCCGGCGGCGGCCAAGCAGATTACCGACATGCTCGCGGCCACTTCGCCCGAAGGTTACGCGGCCAACTGCGCGGCGGTGCGCGATGCCGATTTCCGTGATCAGTTGTCCTCGATCAAGGCGCCGCTGCTGGTGATCGCGGGCGCTCAGGATGCGGTCACGCCGCCGTCCGGTGGGCATTTCATTCAGGAACAAGTGCCAGGCGCCGAGTACGCCGAGTTCTACGCTGCGCACTTGTCCAACGTCCAGGCGGGCAATGCGTTCAGCGAGCGCGTGCTGGCGTTTCTGTCGGCTCATTGAGGAGAGTTTCGTGGACGAGAAACAACGTTATGACGAGGGCCTGAAGGTCCGCCGCGCAGTCCTCGGCGATGCCCACGTCGACCGCAGCCTGAATGCCCTGACCGAGTTCAACTCGGAGTTCCAGGAGATGATCACTCGCCACGCCTGGGGTGACATCTGGACGCGCCCGGGTCTGCCACGCCACACCCGCAGCTTGATCACCATTGCCATGCTGATCGGCATGAACCGCAACGAGGAACTCAAGTTGCACCTGCGCGCTGCCGCCAACAACGGTGTCAGCCGTGGCGAGATCAAGGAAGTGATCATGCAGAGTGCGATTTATTGCGGGATTCCAGCGGCCAATGCAACGTTCCACCTGGCCGAGTCGGTGTGGGATGAGTTGGGGGTTGAGTCGCGGGAGTAAGCGGTAACGCCGTACTACCTGTGGGAGCGAGCTTGCTCGCGATTGCGGTGTAACAGTCAATGCAGATGTTGAATGTTATGGCCTCATCGCGAGCAAGCTCGCTC
>NZ_AKJL01000157.1 GCF_000282355.1 Pseudomonas sp. GM49 | reverse complement strand
CCCCAGCCACTGGCTGGCGGGTACCATTCCCTGGCCGCTGCCGACATTGGCGGCGAGCGACATCGTCTTTGCCCTGCTGTTCTGGCGCTACCTGAGCAGCACCCGTTCGGCGCAAGCCCTCACGCAAATGCACTGATTCAACACCATGCGCATCGCCCACCCCCCTCGTCGCCGGGGGGGTAATTTCTGCCCGCTCCCGCACGATGCCACCCAGAACATCCACCTGCCGCCAACGGCCCATCCGAGGAGCACCACCATGCTGTACGAAAGCATCGATACCGCCGCCATCAACGCCGACGACCTGCCCTGGGTGCCTTTCGCGCCTTACAACGACGAGGTGTTCATCAAGTACATCAAATGCGATCCGGTGCGCGGCGAGGTCATTACCCTGCTCAAGGCACCCGCCAGCATGACCCTGCCCAAGCACCACCACTCCGGCACCGTGATCGTCTACACCATCAAGGGTGGCTGGAAGTACCTCGAGCACGACTGGATCTCCACCGAAGGTGGCGTGGTGTTCGAGACGGCCGCCACCAGCCATACGCCCATCGGCCTGCCCGAGCACGGCGACGAGGTGATCACGTTCAACGTCACCCTGGGCGATCTCATGTACATGGACGAAAACGACAACATCGTCGCCATCGAGAACTGGAAGACCAGCGTGCAGCGCTACCTGGCCTACTGCGAGGCCAACGATATCCAGCCCAAGGACATCACCAGTTTCTCGGTCTGACCGACGCCCGGCGCCCCTCCCCGAGGGGGGGGCGCCCCACTCACTCCGCCAACAACAAGAACAGGAGTCTCCATGATTCATAAGCTTCCGCGCGCCGGGTATTTCACGCTGAAGGTGAGCATGCTGCTGGCGAGCTCCGTCGCCTGCGCCCAGGACACCCTGCCCTTCACGCCGACGCCTTCGGCCAGTACCGCCGGGCCGACCTTGCAGGATTCCCATCATCAGAAACGCCAGGCCCAGTCCCACGTACCGGCCGATGCCCCGAATATCCTGGTGATCATGCTCGATGACGCCGGCTTCGCCCAGGCCGACACCGTTGGCGGCGCCATCCACACCCCGACCCTGAGCCGGGTGGCCGACAGCGGCGTGCGCTACAACGCCTTCCATACCACCGCCATCAGCTCGGCCACCCGCGCCGCCCTGTTGACCGGACGCAATCACCACAGGGTCGGCAATGGCGTGATCGCCGAGCTGGCCACGGATTGGGATGGCTACACTGGCAAGATTCCCAAGAGTTCGGCGACCATGGCCGAAGTGCTCAAGCAATACGGCTACAGCACCGCTGCCTTCGGCAAATGGCACAACACGCCAACCTCGGAAACCACCGCCGCCGGACCTTTCGACAGCTGGCCGACCGGCTATGGCTTTGAACACTTCTATGGCTTCATGGCCGGGGAAACCTCCCAGTACGAGCCGCGCCTGTACCGCAACACCACACCGATCGAACCGCCTCGCGACCCCAAGTACCACCTCAGCGAAGACCTGGCCAACCGCGCGGTGAACTGGCTGCAGGACCACAAGACTTACGCCCCGGACAAACCCTTTTTCATGTACTGGGCTCCGGGTGCCGTGCACGGCCCGCACCAGGTCAACGCCCAATGGGCCGACAAATACAAGGGCAAGTTCGACGGTGGCTGGGATGCGTATCGCGAGCAGACCTTCGCCCGCCAGAAAGCCATGGGCTTCATTCCCAAGGATGCCAAGCTGACCCCGCGCCCCGCCGAACTGCCGGCCTGGGACAGCCTCGACGCCGGGCAAAAGCAATACCAGGCGCGCTTGATGGAGGTTTACGCAGGCTTCCTCGAGCATGCCGATACCCAGGCCGGGAAGATCCTCGACGAGCTGGAACTCGAAGGTAAACGCGACAACACCCTGATCTTCTACGTCCTGGGTGACAACGGGGCCTCGGCCGAAGGCATGGAAGGCACCATCAACGAACTGCTGGCGCAGAACGGCATTCCGGTGCCCAAGGAGCAGCAGCTCAAGGTGCTCAATGGCAGCTACGGCGGCCTGTCGGCCCTCGGCGGCCCGAAACTCGAGAGCATGTACAACGCCGCCTGGGCCTGGGCGGGTTCAGGGCCCTTTATCGGGACCAAACTGGTGGCGGGCTACTTCGGCGGCACGCGCACGCCGATGGCGGTCTCCTGGCCCAAACAGATCAAGGCCGATGCCAAGGTCCGCGGGCAGTTTCACCACGTCAACGACATTGTCCCGACCGTCTACGACCTCCTCGATATCAGCGCCCCCAAGGTGGTCAACGGTATCGAGCAGGACCCGATGGACGGTGTCAGCCTGCGCTACACCTTTGCCGATGCCGATGCGAAGTCGCGCAAGCCCCCGCAGTACTTCGAAGTGCTCGGCAGCCGTGGCATCTACAAGGACGGCTGGATCGCCTCGGTATTCGGCCCGCGCAAACCCTGGGTGCAAGGTTTTGCCCAGTTCATGGGCTGGAACCCGGACAACGACCAGTGGGCGCTGTATGACCTTCGTAACGACTATTCACAAGCTACGGACGTGGCGGCCAGCCACCCGGAAAAACTCGCTGAGCTGAAGGCCGAGTTCGATACCCAGGCCAAGGCCAACCACGTCTACCCGATCGGCGCCGGTCTGTTTCCCTTCATGAACCCGGATGTACGCCCGGGTACCGACAAACATGAATGGAGTTTCAGCGATCGCACCCAGCGCTTCCCGGAGTTCACCGCACCCAACCTGCGCAACCGCAACAACCGGGTACTGGTGACTGCCCAAGTGCCGGCCAATGCCAGTGGCGTGCTGTATGCAATGGGCGGGATCGGTGGCGGTGTCAGCCTGTACCTGGACGATGGTTTTCTGGTCTACGAGTACAACGCCCTGGCCATTGCCCGGGTCAAGCTGCGCTCGACCGAACGCGTGCCGGCCGGTAAAGCCAACATCGAAGTACTGACCCGGATGAGTACGACCAAACTGGGCGCGCCGGCCAACCTCAGCCTGCGTCTGGGGGGGCAAGAAGTCGCCAGCGGCGTGACGCCGTTCACCCCGGCGTTCACCTTCACCGCCAGCGAAACCTTTGACGTGGCCCAGGACCTCGGCTCGCCGGTTGCCCTGGATTACTTCGACCGCGCGCCGTTCGCTTTCAACGGCAAGGTCGACGACGTGCATGTCGCTTACTTGCCCTGAACCCTTGCCCTGCCCAGGAGACTCCCATGGCCACTACCGAACTTAAAAACAAGAAAGTCCTGATCACTGGCGCCGCTTCCGGCATCGGTCGCGCAGCGGCGCTGGCATTCGCCCGCCGTGGCGCCCTGATCATTGCCACCGACATCAATCTCGTTGCGCTCAGGCAGGTGCAAATGGACGTCGAAGCCCTCGGTTCCCGCTGCACCATCCATCAGCTCGATGTCTCCAGCAGCGAAGCCGTGCGGGAACTGGCCGAGAAGCTCCATGCCTCGCTCGGGGCGCTCGACGTGCTGATCAACAACGCCGGCATCGGTTACCTGGGCCAGTTCCTGCAAAGCGACCTGGCCCACTGGCAGCGGGTGCTGGACATCAACGTGATGGGGGTGGTGCATGGCTGCTATCACTTCATCCCGCAGATGCTCAAGGCCGGCGGGCCGCGCCATGTGCTCAACGTGGCATCGGCGGCCGGTCTGTATCCGTCGCCGACGATGGCGGCTTATGCCGCCTCCAAGCATGCGGTGTTCGGGTTCAACGAAGTACTGAAAATGGAGCTGGCCGACAGCGATATCTGCGTGACCACGGTCTGTCCAGGCATCATCAATACGCCGATCACCCATGCCCGCAACAACGTCTCTCCCTCGGTCGACGAAGCCCAGCTCACGCGACTGCATAAGTACTATCAGACCAAGGGCTGCGGGCCTGAGGTGGTCGCCGAAGGCATGGTCCGCGCCGTGCAAAAGAGCCAGGACCTGTTGCTGGTCGGCCCCTTTGCGAAGGTACTGTTCCACCTCCGTCGGCTGTCCCTGGGCATGTTGCGCCGCTTCGTGCTGAACGATGCGCGCAAGGTCGGGTTTCTCTGATGGCGAGCGCTTCTCCTGTCGTGCAAGGGTTGCACTTGATGGCCAAGCCGGTCGGCCCTATCTGCAACCTCGATTGCAGCTACTGCTTCTACCTGGAAAAGGAGCAGTTGTACCCGCCCAGAGAACGCTTTCGCATGTCCGACGAGGTGTTACGCGCGTACATCCAGGGTTACATCGCCGCGCAACCCAGCCCCGAAGTGGAGTTCACCTGGCAAGGCGGCGAGCCGACCTTGCTGGGCCTGGATTTTTTCCAGCGGGCGGTGACCTGCCAGCGCGAGTTTGGCGCTGGCAAGGTCATCCGCAATACCCTGCAAACCAACGGCACCCTGCTCGATGACGAGTGGTGTGCCTTTCTCGCCCGCGAGGGATTCATGGTCGGCCTGAGCCTCGACGGGCCGCGTGAGGTCCACGACCTTTACCGGCCGGACAAGCGTGGCCGCTCCAGTTTCGATGCGGTCATGGCTGGCCTGAACCTGATGAAGAAACACGGGGTGCAGTTCAACGTGCTGGTCACCGTGGCCCGCGACGTGGCGAACCACCCGCTGGAAATCTATGGTTTTCTCAAGGCCCAGGGCGTGCGGTATATCCAGTTCAACCCGGTGGTCGAACGCCTTCCGGGCGCAGCGGATGTCAACCAGGGCTTGAGCTTCGCCACACCACCGGAGCTGCGCCTGCATGCCGTGGACGAACCCGGGGTGGTCACGGCGCAGAGTGTCGAACCCGAGCGCTATGGCGATTTTCTCATCGCCATCTTCAACGAATGGGTACGCCATGACGTCGGCGACATCCATGTGATGAACTTCGAATGGGCGCTGGCGGCCTGGTGTCAGCTGGCGCCTTCGGTCTGCCTGTTCAGCCCGCGCTGCGGCAAGGCAGCGATCGTAGAACATGACGGCAACGTCTATTCCTGCGACCACTTCATGTACCCGGAATATCGGTTGGGCAATCTCAATGAAGATGACCCGGCCACCCTGCTCGCCTCCCCGGCCCAGCAGGCTTTCGGCGCGGCCAAGGAAACCACGTTGCCGACCATGTGCCGGCAATGCGACTACCGCTTCGCCTGCCACGGCGAATGTCCGAAAAACCGGTTCATGACCGCGCCCAACGGCGAGCCCGGACTGAACTACCTGTGCCCCGCCTACAAGAAATACTTCCGCCACCTGACGCCCTATATGAACGCCATGGCCCAGCTGATCAGCCATGGCCAGCCTGCTTCGCTGATCATGCAGGCCTTCGACGGGCCGCTGATCGTGCCGCTCAAGCCCGCGCGATAATGGGTTGGTGTTGTGTGGGAGCGGGCTTGCCCGCGAAGGCGACCTGACAGGCGACCCGGGAATTATTGACTGAGTACATATCCATTTCTACGGTAATAGCCACCGGCGGTTACCGCAGGAATGGATATGTACACCCTCAAAATTTACATCGCCTGACACTCAACCTTCGCAGGCAAGCCAGCTCCCACAGGGGCCTGGTACATCCGCCAAAATCAGGTCGACTGGCGGGCCGCCTTCGCGGGCAAGCCCGCTCCCACAGGGGATCAGGGGCGCCCGCGAAATCACCTCAACCGTTAAATCGCCTTCGCGAGCAGGCTCGCTCCTACATTGGGATCGCAGACAGGCCCCGCAATCAGGTCGGCTATCAGGCCGCCTCGTTTTGGCTTTGGCTTTGGCTTTGGCTTTGGCTTTTGATCTTCTTGCCCCCTCGAGAGGCTTCGTTCCGATTCTGCGCAGTGGGCAACCCGGCATGGATGGCCGATGGCGGCGGGCTCTGTAGGAGCGAGCTTGCTCCGGGCGGCGTTCCGACGAAAAAACTGAGAGCACCGCGGGGTGTCAGGCTCCCCGCATCATCGTTGACCTCCATCGCGAGCAAGCTCGCTCCCACAGGGATCAGTGCTGTTCACAGCATGTGTGAACGACACAGAGCCAGTGTGGGAGCCTGCTCGCGAAAGCGGTTTCACGGGGTAACGATATTGAACTGCGGCGCAAAGGTATCGAGGCTGGTCATCAGCTCCCCAAACTTCTTGCCATTGCCTTGCAACTTGATCAGGCCTTTCTGGATCGCCGTCGGGATATCCAGTTGCTTGAGGCTGATCTGTTCCAGGGTGGCCTTGCTCATGCTCACGCTGGCATCCGCCTGGGCGTTGAGGCCGGCGCGGTGGGTCAGCACACCATTGCGCAGGGTCAGGTTGAAGTCCTTGTTCAGGTCATCGAAAGTCCAGTTCAGGGTCAGGTCATGGCCTACGGCTTTTTCGCTGTCCAGACGCACCGCCAGGAAGTCGAAGAACATCTGCGGGCTCATCGCCCGCACCATGTCCACCGACACCGAAGTACCGGCATGGGGTGGCACGCCAGTGCGCAGTTCCATGGCACCGGTCAGGTACATATTGCGCCAGGTGGCGTTTTCGCTTTGATAACCCAGTTGCTCCAGCGCCTCGGCCTGGGCTTTGCGGGCATCGGCGTTGTCCGGGTTGGCGAACAGCAACTGATTGCCCAGTTGCGCGGCCCAGCGGTATTCACCCTTGGCCATTGCCGCCTGCATTTTCCCCAGTACTGCCGCTTCGCCGCCCATGGCTTCGACCGTGTGCTTCGCCGTTTCCACTGGCGGCAGCGGATTGAGGTTGGCCGGGTTGCCGTCATAGAAACCCATGTAGCGCTGATACACCGCACGGGTGTTGAAACTCAGTGAGCCGTAGTAGCCACGGGTGTACCACTTCTGGTCCAGGTGGCCGGGCAGCTTCTTGATCGAGTCGGCGATTTCCAGCGGCGTCAGGCCCTGGTTCAGCAGGTGCAGGGTGCGGTCATTGAGGAAGGCGTACATGTCGCGCTGGTCGGCGAGGAACGTGCGGATGCGTTCGCCGCCCCAGGTCGGCCAGTTGTGCTGGGCGAACAGCACGTCGCTCTTGTCGCCGTACCGCGCCAGGCTGCCGTCCAGGTACTCGGCCCAGGCCTTGGCGTCCCGCACTTGCGCGCCGCGCGGGGTGAGGATGTTATGCATCATTTGCGTGGCGTTTTCCGCCATGCACAAGGCACGTAATTGCGGCAGGTACAGGTTCATTTCCGCCGGCGCCTCGGTGCCGGGGGTCAACTGGAATTCCACGTCGAGGCCGGCGATGGTGCGGGTTTCCAGTGCCTTGTCGATCAGGTCGGTGGGCGGGATCAGGGTGACGGTGCCGCCACTCGGCGTGCTCTTGCCCAGGCCGGCATCGACCTGGCCTTTTTCGCCACGGGGCAGCAGGCTGCCGAACTGGAACTGCGCGCGGCGACTCATGGCGTTGCCGGCGTAGACGTTCTCGCTCATCACGTGCTCCATGAACCCGGCGGGGGCGAACACCTTGACCTTGCCGGCCTTGACGTCGGCCTCGTCGATGACCCCGCGCACGCCACCGAAGTGGTCGACGTGGGTGTGGCTGTAGATCACCGCCACCACCGGTTTGTGCGGACGGTTCTGGTAGTACAGGTCCAGTGCCGCCTTGGCGGTTTCGGCCATGGTCAACGGGTCGATGATGATCAGCCCGTCGTCGCCTTCGATGATAGTCATGTTCGCCAGGTCAAGGCCGCGCACCTGATACAGCCGTGGGCTGACTTCGAACAGACCGGCATGGGCGCTGAGTTGGGCCAGGCGCCAGAGGCTCGGGTTGACCGACTCCGGGGCCTGGTCTTTGGCGAGGAAGTCATAGGCCTGGATATCCCAGATGACCTTGCCCGAGGCGTCCTTGACCTGGCCCTTGAACGGCGCGATCAAACCCTTTGTGACCGACTCGTAGTCGGTGCGGTCGGTGAAGGGCAGTTGTTGCAGCACGGCGGCGTTGCTGGCCGTGGTTTGCGGGCTGGCCGCGAGCGGTCCGTCGGCGGCGACCACCGATTGCGCAAGGCAGGCAGTGATCAGGCAAGCGAGCAGCCCACGAGGGCTCAAGGTGAAACGAGGCATGGCGTCTCCGTTTTTTATCGTTATGGTTAGACCAGCTTCGAGGGTAGGGCGGGGCTCGGGCAGGGCGATCATCAGCAGCGGACAAAAAACATTCAGGGCCGCTATCCTTGAGCCACGCATATCCAGCAGGTTGACCCATGCTTGAAGTCCATGGCGTTTTCAAAAGCTACGCCACACCGCAGGGGCCGCTGCCGGTGCTGCAAGGCGTCGACCTGACGCTAAAGCCCGGCAGCAGTCTGGCGCTGATGGGCGAATCGGGCAGTGGCAAAAGCACCTTGCTGCACCTGATCGCCGGGCTGGACAAGGTCGATCGCGGAAGCATCCGCAGTGGCGAGCATTGCCTGGAACGGATGAATGAAGGGCAGCTGGCAAACTGGCGTCGTACGGAAATCGGCCTGGTGTTCCAGCAGTTCAACCTGATCGGCAGCCTGCGAGTCGAAGACAATCTGGCGATTCAGGCACGCCTGGCGGGGCGCCATGACCCACGCTGGCAGGCGCATTTGGTGCGGCGCCTGGGCTTGGGTGAGCTGCTGCGGCGTTACCCGGAGCAACTGTCCGGCGGCCAGCAGCAACGGGTTGCGCTGGGTCGGGCGTTGGCATCGCGCCCGCCATTGCTGCTGGCCGACGAGCCCACCGGCAGCCTCGATGAAACCACTGGCGCCGAGGTGTTGCAGTTGCTGCTGGAATTGCTCGACGACAGCCCCACCAGCCTGTTGATGGTCACCCACAGTCCCGGCGTGGCCGCACGGCTGGCGGAAAAAGCGCTGCTGTGCGGTGGTCGCCTGGCCGGTGTGGGCGAGCGCTGACATGCGCATCTTTGGCGAAACCCTGCGCGCGCTGCTCAGCCATTGGCGGCAGCACCCGGTGCAGTTTTTCAGTGTGCTGACCGGGCTGTGGCTGGCCACCGGTCTGCTGACCGGGGTCCAGGCACTCAACAGCCAGGCACGCGACAGTTATGCCCGCGCCAGTCAATTGATCGGCGGCGAACCCCAGGCCAGCCTTGGTGCGCCCGGTGGTGGTACGTTCCCCCAGCAATGGTTTATCGATCTGCGCCGCGCGGGGTGGCCCGTGTCACCGGTGCTGCAAGGGCGGGTCACGCTCAAGGGGCACGAAGAGCAGCGCTTGCAGTTGATGGGCATCGAGCCGGTGTCGCTACCGGCGGGCGCGGCAGTGGCCGGGCAGGCCTTGGCGATTGAACAGGTGGTCGGTTTTTTCAGTCCGCCAGGCAGTACCTGGATATCTTCGCAGACGTTGCAGGTACTGAGTTTGCGCGAAGGTGACCGGCCAATGAACCTGGCTGGCGCGGCACTGCCGCCGCTGCATGTGCAGGCCGACATGGCGCCCGGCGTGCTGCTGGTGGACATCGGTTTTGCCCAGCAGATTCTGGGGCTGCCGGAGCAACTGTCGCGACTGCTGTTGCCGAAGGATTTCACCGCGACGCTGCCGGAGCCGTTCAAGGGGCAGCTGCAACTCAAGAGCGCCGGCGAAGAAAACAACCTGACGCGCCTGACTGAGAGCTTTCACCTGAACCTCGATGCCCTGGGGGTGCTGTCGTTCGTGGTGGGTCTGTTTATCGTGAACGCCGCCATCGGGCTGGCACTGGAGCAACGGCGCGGCTTGCTTCGGACCCTGCGTGCCTGCGGTGTGAGCGCGCGGATGCTGGTGGCTTGTCTCGCCGTCGAATTGGGCGGATTGGCCCTGATCGGCGGTGTGGCCGGGGTGGTCAGCGGCTACCTGCTGGCCAGCGTGCTGTTGCCGGATGTCGCCGCCAGCCTGCGTGGCTTGTATGGCGCCGAAGTGGCGGGGCAGTTGAGCCTCAGCCTGACATGGTGGTTCAGTGGTATCGGCCTGAGTCTGATCGGCGCGTTGCTGGCCGGGGCCAACAGTCTGCTGCGGGCGGCGCGCTTGCCCTTGCTGGCACTGGCTGACCCGCAGGCCTGGCATCAGGCCCATGCCCGCTGGTTGCGGCGCCAGGGTGGGGTGGCGGCAATGGCCGGGGTGATAGCGCTGCTGGCGTTGATCTTTGGCGACAGCCTGGTCAGTGGCTTCGTGTTGATGGCGGCGCTGTTGATCGGCGCCGCACTGGCACTGCCGGTGGTGCTCAGCGCGCTGCTCAGTCTCGGCTCGCATCACAGTCGCTCGGTGCTTGGCCAATGGTTTGTCGCCGATTGCCGCCAGCAACTGCCGGCCCTGAGCCTGGCGTTGATGGCGCTGCTGCTGGCCATGGCGGCGAACATCGGTGCCGGCAGCATGACCGCAGGGTTTCGCCAAACCTTCAGCGACTGGCTCGAGCAACGGCTGACGGCCGAGCTTTACCTCAATCCACAAAACCCGGCCCAGGCCCGGGAGCTGCACGGCTGGCTCAACCAGCAGCCGCAACTGGCGGCGGTGCTGCCCAACTGGCAGGT